>NZ_PSVY01000009.1:0-118651 GCF_002932635.1 Rathayibacter sp. AY1D1 | reverse complement strand
CGGCGGGGCGGACGGGCCATGGGCGGGTGCCTCCTCGATCGCGGCGGGGGAAGTGGAGCGGCCCCGGCGCCCGCACCGAGGTGCTGCGCTCCGGGGCCGGTCCGGCGTGCCGAGACTACGCGGAGAAGCGCGGGAAGGCGGAGCGACCCGCGTAGGTCGCCGCACCTCCCAGGATCTCCTCGATGCGCAGCAGCTGGTTGTACTTCGCGACGCGGTCCGAGCGGGCCGGGGCGCCGGTCTTGATCTGGCCGCCGTCCACCGCGACCGCGAGGTCGGCGATGGTGGTGTCCTCGGTCTCGCCGGAGCGGTGCGAGAGGATCGCGGTCATGCCGTTGCGCTGGGCGAGGGCCACGGCGTCGAGCGTCTCGGTGAGCGTGCCGATCTGGTTCACCTTGACCAGGATCGAGTTGCCGGCCTTCTCGGCGATGCCGCGGGCGAGCCGCACCGGGTTGGTGACGTACAGGTCGTCTCCGACGAGCTGCACCTTGTCGCCGATGGCCGCGGTGAGGTGGGTCCAGCCGGCCCAGTCGTCCTCGTCCAGCGGGTCCTCGATCGAGACCAGCGGGTAGTTGGCGACGAGGTCGGCGTAGTAGGAGGAGAGCTCCTCGGCCGAGAGCTTCTTGCCCTCGAACGTGTAGGCGCCGTCCTCGTAGAACTCCGAGGAGGCGACGTCGAGCGCGAGCCCGATGTCCTTGCCGGGGGTGAATCCGGCGGCCTCGACGGCCTTGAGGATGAAGTCGAGCGCCTCGCGGTTGGTGGGCAGGTCGGGGGCGAAGCCGCCCTCGTCGCCGAGGCCGGTGGCGAAGCCGGCCTTCTTCAGCTGCGCCTTGAGCGCGTGGTAGATTTCGACGCCCCAGCGCAGGCCCTCGGAGAAGGACTCGGCGCCGAGCGGGACGGCCATGAACTCCTGGATGTCGACGCCGGTGTCGGCGTGCGCGCCTCCGTTGATGATGTTCATCAGCGGCACGGGCAGGGTGTGCGCGTTCGGGCCGCCGACGTAGCGGAACAGGTCGAGGTCCGACGACTGCGCGGCGGCCTTGGCCACGGCGAGGCTGACGCCGAGGATCGCGTTCGCGCCCAGGCGGGACTTGTTCTCGGTGCCGTCGAGCTCGATCAGCTCGGCGTCGACGAGGCGCTGGTCGGTGGCGTCGAAGCCCTCGATGGCCGGGCCGATCTCGTCGATGACGGCGTCGACGGCCTTCTGCACGCCCTTGCCGAGGTAGCGGTCGGAGTCGCCGTCGCGGAGCTCGTACGCCTCGAACGCGCCGGTGGAGGCGCCGGACGGGACGGCCGCTCGCGAGGACGCGCCGTCCTCGAGCAGGACCTCGACCTCGACCGTGGGGTTGCCACGGGAGTCCAGAATTTCTCGGGCGACGACTGCCTCGATAAGGGCCACAACTATCTCCTCTTGACGGGTGGGCTCCCGGAGACGGGAGCGGTCGGGAAGGAGTCTACTGACCGCCTCCGAAGCGCAGGAGACCGCGGCCGGTCGTAGACTCCCAGGGCCCGATCGCCGGACGGCCCGGGCGCACCCGCCGACCCGGAGGTTCCCCGTGACCACGACCGCCGCCGACCACGTCGACCGTCTCACCGCCGTCGTCCCGGACTTCCCGAGCCCGGGCATCCTGTTCCGCGACCTCACGCCGGTCTTCGGCGACGGCGAGGCCCTGCGGGCGGTGGCCGACGCGCTGATCGAGCCCTACCGCGGACGGATCGACGCGATCGCGGGCGTGGAGGCGCGCGGCTTCCTGCTCGCCGCGGCGGCCGCC
The DNA here is from genome assembly GCF_002932635.1 of Rathayibacter sp. AY1D1. Lineage (NCBI taxonomy): Bacteria > Bacillati > Actinomycetota > Actinomycetes > Micrococcales > Microbacteriaceae > Rathayibacter > Rathayibacter sp. AY1D1. The sequence continues at coordinate 116,882 of NZ_PSVY01000009.1, read as the reverse complement.
TACTCGGCCGGCCTCGGCGTCGTGACCATCCGCAAGCCCGGCAAGCTGCCGCGGGCCGTGCTGCGCGAGCAGGCGACCCTCGAGTACGGCGAGACGATGCTGGAGGTGCACGAGGACGCGGCGCCCCGCGGCGCGCGCCTGCTGCTGGTCGACGACGTGCTGGCGACCGGGGGCACGCTCGACGCGAGCCGCCGCCTGATCGAGCGCGCCGGGTGGAGCCTCGAGGGGATCGCGGTGGTCATGGAGCTCGACGGGCTCGGCGGCCGCGAGGTGCTGGCCGGCCACCGCGTCGACGCGATCGTCACCGTCTGACCGGGCCCCGTCGCTCCGCTCCCCCTGCCCTCCCCCTTCCCGCGAGACACCACCGGGGTATGCGACCCACCGTGCGAGCCGCACTCGAGTGGCGTCCCGCGGAAGGGGGAAGCGACGGGGTCAGGTGAGGGAGAGGGACATCCGGGAGAGGACGAAGGTCTCGAGCACCTGCACGAGCATGTAGAGCACGAGCGAGACGCCGGTCACGAGCACGACCGCCGACCAGACGTCCGCGAACCGGGCCTGGGCGGACCAGGCGTTGATCGCCCCGCCGATGCCCGCACCGGTGGAGAGCCACTCGGCGAGCAGCGCGCCCGTGATCGCTCCGGGCACCGAGATGCGGATCGCGGCGAAGAGCGAGGGCAGCGAGCCGGGGATGGCCACCTTGCGGATCGCGGTGAGAGTGCTGCCGCCGTAGACCGCGACCACGTCGAGCATCTGCGGGGAGGCGTTGTTGAGGCCGAAGGCGATCGTCACCAGCGCGGGGAACAGGACGACGATCCCGCCGATGACCGCGACCGAGGCGATCGAGCCGGTCCCGAAGACCAGGATGATCAGCGGCGCCATCGCGATCAGCGGCACCGAGCGCAGCAGCATCGCGAACGGCATCAGCGCGTGCTCGATGCCCTTCGACAGGCGGAACAGGATCGCGCCGAGGATCGCCACGACCAGGCCGGCCGCGAAGCCGATCAGTGCGTCGCCCATGGTCACGGCGAAGAGGCCGCCCAGCTCGGCGCGGTGCTCCGCGGCCTTCGCATCGGTCACCAGGTGCTGCCAGACGTCCCACGGGCCCTTGACCACGTAGGGCGAGACCCCGCTGAAGAGGACCACGCCGATCCAGATCGCCAGCACGATCACGATCGTCGACAGGGCGACGAGCAGGCTCTTGCGCAGGCTCTTGAGGGTCGCGCCGAGGGCGGCCGTGCGCAGCTGGCGCCGCAGCTCGTCGACCGCGAGGATCGACGTGGCCGTGGACTGCTCCGTGCGGTCGGGAACGGTGGTCGTCATGGTCATGCCCGCTTTCCGGAGGACCAGGGCGCGATGAGGCGCCCGATCAGTCCGACGATGCCGTAGCCGAGGAGCGCGACGCCCGCGCAGAGGAGGAAGAGCGCCCAGACGCGGGGCGAGTTCAGCGAGACCTGCGCTGCGACCAGGATCGGGCCCACGCCCGTCTCGATCTTGCCGAAGTACTCGCCGAGGATCGCGCCGAGGAAGGCCGCGGGCACCGCGATCTGCAGCGCCGACAGGATGTTGGGCAGCGCCGCGATCAGGCGGACCTTGCGCAGCTGAGTGAAGCGCGAGCCCCCGTAGACCGTGACGACGTCGAGCGCCGCCTTGTCGGCCGCCTTCAGCCCGAGCAGGCTGCCGACGACCGTGGTGAAGAACACCGAGAGGCCGGCCAGGAAGATCGCCGTCGCGCTCGCCTTCCCGGGAGCGTCCGCACCGCCGAGGATCAGCAGCACGATCGCTCCGATGGCGACGATCGGCACGCAGTAGGTGATGACCGCGAGCTGCGAGACGACCCCCTCCAGCCAGGGCAGGACCAGCACGAGCGCCGAGAGCACGAGCGCGAGGAGGTTGCCCCAGAAGTAGCCGACGGCCGCCTCGCCGATCGTGACGGAGAAGTTGCGCCAGTAGAAGCCGGCGCCGTCCTCCATCGCGGTCTGCACGACCTGCACGGGAGTGGGGACGGGCGCGTAGGTCGCGGCGCCGGTGGGCGCGGTGACGAGCGCCACGATCCACCAGACGGCGACGATCGCGGCGACGCCGATCAGCCCGGTGAGCCACGGAGGCAGGGACCGGGCGCGGCGCGGGGCCGCGGGGAGCGTGGTGGCCACGATGCCTCCTAGACGCGGTCGTCCGCGGCCGCGCCGCCGTCGCCGAACAGCAGCTCGGAGGCCTGGTCGACGTAGGCGTGGAACTCGGGGGTGCGCTGCATCTCGGGGGTGCGCGGGCGGGGCAGGTCGATGTCGATGATCTCCTTCACCCGTCCCGGGCGCGGGCTCATCACCGCGACGCGGTCCGAGAGGAAGATCGCCTCCGAGATGCCGTGCGTGACGAGGAGCGTCGTGGCGGGCTTCTCGGTCCAGATCCGCAGCAGCTCGAGGTTGAGCTTCTGCCGCGTCATGTCGTCGAGGGCGCCGAACGGCTCGTCGAGCAGCAGGACCTCGGGCTTGAGGATCAGGCACCGCGCGATCGACACGCGCTGGCGCATGCCGCCCGAGAGCTGGGCCGGCTTGGCCTTCTCGAAGCCGCGGAGGCCGACGAGGTCGATCAGCTCGTCGATGTAGGACTGGTCGACGCTCTTGCCCGCGATCTCGAACGGCAGGCGGATGTTCGCCATGACGCTGCGCCACGGCAGGAGCGCGTGGTCCTGGAATGCGATGCCGAGCTTGTTGTCGCGGCGCAGCTCCTGGGGAGTGCGGCCGTCGACCCGGATGGAGCCGGACGTCGGCTCCTCCAGTCCCGCGAGGATGCGCAGGATGGTCGACTTGCCGCACCCCGACGGGCCGAGCAGGGCGAGGAAGCTGCCCTGGTCGGTGTGGAGATCGGTGTCCTGCAGCGCCGCGACGCTGCGCGAGCCCATCCGGAACGTCTTCGACAGGCCGTGGATCTGGATGCCGGTGCCGCCGGCACCCTGGTCGCGCAGGGTGCCGGCGTCGGTCGTGTCGGTCACGAGTGGTGCCCTTCGTGGATCAGGATCAGGCCGCGTACTTCATCAGCTCGGGGTTCTCCTCGTAGACCTCGTCGAGGAGGGTCAGATCGAAGAGGTCCTCGGCCGTGACGTCGATCCCGGCGCCCGCGAGGGACGCGATGGTCTCGGACTGCAGCGTCTCGGAGATGGTGAAGAGGCCGTTCGAGACCGTCTCGTCCGAGACGACCAGTTCCTCGGCCTGGATGGTGGCGCCCTTCTTGGAGGACTCCTCGTTGAGGCCGAGGTCCTTGCCGTAGTTCTCGACGGCGAGCATCGCGCCCGCATACGGGTCGTTGACCGCGTCGGTCCAGCCCTTGATCTCGGCGACGAGGAACGCCTTCAGAGCGTCGCGCTTCTCGGCGATCGCCTGCTCCGACACCGAGAAGGTCTCGGCGACGAAGGGGAGGCCGTTGTCGGCGAAGGGCAGGTTGACGACCTCGTAGCCCTCGGCCGCGACCGTGATGGCCTCGTTCGTCAGGTAGGCGATGAAGCCGTCGACGGTGCCGTTGACGAGGACGGAGGGGTCGTACTCGACGGGGACGACTGTGAGGTCGGACTCGGACAGGCCGTTCGCGGCGAGCAGCGCCTGGAACAGGGAGGTGTTCGAGGCCTGGACGCCGATCTTCTTCCCGGCGAGGTCGGCCGGAGTGGCGATGTTCCCGGCGGTCTTGATCGAGAGGACCGTGAAGGGGTTCTTCTGGTAGGTCGCGCCGATGATCTTGAGCGGGGCCTCCTGCTGGGCGATCGCGGTGCCGATCGAGACGGCGTCGCTGAGCGCGACGTCCGCGCTGCCCGAGAGGAGCTCGGCCACGCCCGTCGAGGGGCCGGGGGTGAGCGTCACTCCCGCGAGGCCGGCCTCGGTGAAGTAGCCCTTCGAGTCGGCGAAGAACTCGCCCGCGAACTCCTCGTTCTTGATCCAGGAGAGCTGGACCTTGAGGGTGCCGAGGTCGCCGCCGTCCGCGGCGGACGCGCCGGAGGAGTCGGAGGCGCAGGAGGCGAGGACGGAGGCGCCGCCGATCGCGAGGCCGGCGACACCCGCCAGGCGGAGGAGGCTGCGGCGGTCGAAGGCCGGGAGGGAGCGGAGGGGCGACAGGGTCAAGGGGACTCCTCGGGTGGGGATCGTCAGGGCTGCTGCGGTGCGGTGCGCGGGGTCGCGACGGGGTGCCCGTGCAGGCGCGCCAAGCCGCGCCGATCGGGTGCCTCGACGCTATCCGGGGGAGATTTCTCGGGTGTGTCCGCAGATTTCGCGGGTATTAAGGCTCTCACGGATCCGACAAGGATCCGACCAGATCGGCATGATCCTCTGACGGATCGTCTGAGACCCTGTTCAGGCCTCACAGGACGGCCCCGGCCCCTCCCACGGGCGCGGCTCAGCGCAGGCAGCCGGCGTCGCTCACCCGGCGCCGCCGGCGCGGCTCAGCCGAGGTCCTTGAAGGAGAGGTCGGCGGCGGAGGCGGCATCGCGCGGAACGAGAGCGAAGCGGGTGAAGCCCGCGGCGGCCGCGCGGTCCAGCAGCGGGGTGAGGTTCTTCGCCCGGCGCTCGAGGCGCACGCGCGAGCCCCGGGCGATCAGCTCCTGCTTGAGCGCGAGCAGCAGCTCGGGCGCCGCGTCGCGCTCGTGGACGAGGACGACGGCGTCGGGGCGCTCGACGACGGCACCGCCGATCAGTTCGACGATCCGCTCGAAGCCGATCGAGAAGCCGCAGGCCGGCACGTCCTGACCGAGGAAGCGGCCGATCATCCCGTCGTACCGCCCGCCTCCGCCGACCGAGGAGCCCGAGGACGGGTGCGCGATCTCGAAGATCGTGCCGGTGTAGTAGCCCATGCCCCGCACGAGCGTCGGGTCGAAGCGGAGCGAGACGCCGGCGGGCAGCGAGCGCAGCGACCGGGCCAGCGTCTCGAGCGCGAGCACCGCCTCCGGGTCGATGCCCTCGGGCAGCACGTCGAGGATCGCGGACTGCTCGAGCGCCACTCCCCCGGCGGCGACCGCCTGCTCGATCCGCGCGAGGTAGCCCCCGAGGACCGCGGCCGCGTCCGGCCCGTCGGCCTCCAGCTCGGCGACGACTCCGGCGGCGCCGATCTTGTCGAGCTTGTCGATCGAGATCAGCGCCGGGCCGAAGCGCTCGGTGGCGAAGCCGCAGTGCTCGAGGATTCCGGTGAGGATGCGGCGGTCGTTGATGCGGATGGTGCAGTCCTCGAGGCCCAGGGCGTCGAGCGCCGCCGCGGTCGCCGTGATGAGCTCGACCTCGGCCAGCTGCCCGGGCTCGCCGATGATGTCGATGTCGCACTGCACGAACTGGCGGTACCGCCCCTTCTGCGGGCGCTCGGCGCGCCACACCGGCGCGATCTGCACCGAGCGGAAGACGGCCGGCAGCTCGGCGCGGTGCGAGGCGTAGAAGCGGGCGAGAGGCACCGTGAGGTCGAAGCGCAGGCCGAGGTCGGCGAGGGCGGACGCGTCGTCGACCGCCGCCAGGTCGTCGCGGGTGAGCCCGCGGCGCAGGACGCTGAAGGCGAGCTTCTCGTTGTCGCCGCCGAGCCCGGAGTGGAGGCGGTCGAAGTCCTCGACCACGGGCGTCTCGATCTCGTCGAACCCGTGGGAGGCGTACACGCGGCGGATGACGCCGAGCGCGTGCTCGCGCTTCGCCTTGTCGGCGGGGAGGAAGTCGCGCATGCCGCGGGGCGGGGTGATCGGGGAGGCCATGACGGCGATTCTCCCAGATCGGCCGGGGCGGGCCGGCGGACGCCTCAGTCCGCGCGCCGCTCCTGCTCCACCGCGCGGATCTCGTCCTGCAGGTCGCGCGTCGCCGTGCGGAGCGCGCGCTCGGCGTCGAGCCCCTGGGCGCGGGCGGAGGCGACGATGGCCAGCAGCAGCGGGCCGAGGTCCTCCTCCGACTCGATGGGCAGAGGGCCCTGGCCGGCGTCCACGACGCCCAGCGAGGTCGCCTTGCCGATCACCTTGTCGGCGAGCGCGAGGGCGGGCATGCCCTGCGGGATCCCGTCGAGCACGCTGGTGCGGTGCGGCTTCTCGGTGCGCTTGAGCTCGTCCCACACCGCGATGACGTCGTCGGCCGTCTCGGCCGTGGCGTCGCCGAAGACGTGCGGGTGGCGGCCGATCATCTTGGCGTTCATGTGCGCCGCGACGTCCTCGATGGTGAAGGGCTCGGCGCTCTCGGCCGCCAGGTCGGCGTGGAAGAGCACCTGGTAGAGGACGTCGCCGAGCTCCTCGATCAGGTCGGCCCGGTCCCCCGCCTCGATGGCGTCGACGAGCTCGTGCGACTCCTCGATCAGGTAGCGCACGAGCGACTCGTGGGTCTGCTCGGCGTCCCACGGGCAGCCGCCCGGGGCGCGGAGGACGTGGACGGTGCGGATGAGCTCGTCGAGCCGGGGATGCGCGGTCACCCCGCCATCCTCGCATCCGGTCCGGCCGCCGCCGCGGACATCCGGGCGGCGCGGGCGCCCGGGAGCCTCAGGCCCGCGCGAGACGCCGCCGCGCGACGAGGAGGCAGCCGCCGGCGACGAGCGGCACCGCGGCGAGGAGCCCGGGCGACGCCGCGACGGACACCGCGGTCGAGGCGCTGACCAGTGCACCCGCCAGGTTCCAGAGGACCACCGCGACTCCCGCGCCGTCCCCGATCGGGAGCGGCACCGGGCTGAGCAGCTGCGGCGGCAGCGGACCCCGGGTCGCGTCCATCGCCCGCGCGGCGACGGCGGCGACGGCGGTCGCGGCGGCCACCGGCACCGCCGCGCCCGGGAGCAGCAGCGAGGCGGCGAGGGCGCCGAGCACCGCGACTCCGACCGCGAGCACCAGCGGGAGGACGGCGTGCAGGAGGAGCAGCTCGAACGGGCCGGGGGCGAGGAGCGCCGGCTGTCCCGCGGTCGCGGCGGCGTGGCGGAAGCCGTCGCTCCAGACGCCGGCGCCGAGGTAGGCGAGCACGCCCGCCGCGGCGGCCGGGAGCGCGAGGATGGAGGACGGCACGACCGCGGCGAGCACGGCGGCGGCGCCGGCGGCGGCCAGCGCGACGACCGCGACCGCCGAGCGGCCGGGAGTGCGCAGCGCGCCGATCGCGTCGCGCACCGGCACCGCGAGGGCGAGCGGGGAGAGGCGGACCGCTCGGAGCCCCCGCCCGATCGCCGGAAGGGCGCGGTACCCGTCGAGCGACTCGGCGAGATCGCCCGTCGCTCCGAGCCGGGCGGTCGCCGACCACTGCCGGGCCTGGGCGAGGAGCCGAGGTCCGCGCGCGGCGTCGAGCAGGCGGGGCGCCGCGGCCAGGAGGACCGCGGCCGACGCGAGCAGCACGGTCGCGGCGCGCACCTCCTCCGCTCCGCTCACGGCCGAGGCGAGGAGGCCGCCCGGCGTGGGCGCACCGGGCACGAGGGCCCCGAGGACCGCGAGGGAGGCGAGGAGGCCCGCCGCGAGCGCGGGGAGGCGCGAGGGCAGGCACTGACCGGCGAGCCAGGCGACGGCGAGGAGGCCGGCGAACGCGGCGCCGCCGACGACGGCCGCGAGGAGCGGCGCGGAGGCGGCGACGGCGAGGAGCGACGCGACGGCGGAGCAGCACGCCACGAGACCGGCCGACGCCCGGACCACGGGTCGGCGGAGCACCGCCCAGCGGCGCAGATCGGTCGCGAGCAGCACGGCCGTGGTGTGCGGCTCGTCCACCGCGGGTCCGCGCACCCGGCCCAGGAGCACGGCGGCGGGCAGGGCGAGACTCGCGGCGAGGGCGATCAGCGGCTCCGGCGCGGCTCCCGCCTCGGCGGCGAGGAGCGCGAGGGCCCGGGCGACGGGGAGGACGACGACGAGGACGGTCATCGCGGCGAGGTAGCCCGCGTAGGCGCGCGGACTCGGCGGAGCCGCGGCGCGGTGCCGGTGCAGAGCCCGCACCTCGGCGACGCGGGCCCCCTCCGCGCGCGTCACGCCCGCTCCAGCTCGACGACCCGCGCGCCCAGACCCTCGATCAGCACAGGGCTGTGGGTCGCGACGACGAGTGCCCGGGACGCGGCTTCGCGCCGCAGGACCTCCGCGACCAGCGGCACCCGCTCGACGTCGAGCCGCTGCTCCGGCTCGTCGAGCAGCAGCACCGCGGAGGGACGGGCCAGCACGAGCGCGAGGGAGAACAGCTGCGTCTGCCCGGAGGAGAGCTCGTGCGGGAAGCGGCGGGCGAGCGGAGCGAGCGCGAGCGCGTCGAGACCAGCTGCGGCCTCGCGGCGGGCGTCGGCGACCGGCGCCCCCCACGAGACGGCCACCATCGCGAGGTGCTCCTCGAGGGTCAGGTCCCGCTCGAAGGGCGGGGTGCCGATCAGGGCGGCGACGGCGCGGCGGTGGGCGGCGGAGCGCTCCTCCGGGGCGCGCCCGGCCACCGCCACGACTCCCTCGCTCGGAGCGGTGAGGCCGGCGATCACCCGCAGGAGCGTGGTCTTGCCGGTGCCGTTGCGGCCCGTCACCGCGACGCCCTCCCCCGCCTCCACCTCGAGCGAGCACGGGGCGAGCAGCTCGACCCCCGAGGCGCGCACCGCGACCCCGCGGACGGCGACCAGCGGGCCGGCGAGCGGCTCCGGCTCACGGGGACGTCGGGCGGCGAGGAGCGGCATGCCCTCCATCCTGCCAGCGGGCCCTCCCGCAGCGGCGACGGCCGCCGGAGCGGAGCGGCGCTCCACCGGGGAGCGCCGCCCCGAGGACCTCAGACGGTGACCGGCTCCGGGAACAGCGCGTCCAGGAGCGACGCCACCCACTGGATGAGCGCCCGGTCGCCGAGCGGGACGCCGTCGAGCACGGGCATCGGCACGACGACCGCGTCGGCCTGCTGCAGGTACTTCGCGGTCGGGTACATCCGGCGCAGGCGCACCTGGATCGAGTCGGGCAGGTGAGCGGGAGCCACGCGGACGTTCGAGCCCATCGCGACCACGTCGCTGAGGCCCGCCTTCTGCGCGCGCATCCGCAGCCTCGACACCAGGATGAGGTTCTCGACCGCCTCGGGCAGCTCACCGTAGCGGTCGGTCAGCTCCTCGACCACGAGGTCGATGCTCCCCTCCTTCGCCGTCGGCGACGACGCGGCCGACAGCTTCTGGTACGCCTCCAGGCGCAGCCGCTCGCTGTCGACGTACTCCTCCGGGATGCGCGCGTCGACGGGCAGCTCGAGCCGCAGCTCCGTCTGCCCCTCGGCGACCTCGCCGCGGAAGGTGTCGACGGCCTCGCCGATCATCCGCAGGTAGAGGTCGAATCCCACGCCCTGGATGTGCCCGGACTGCTCGCCGCCGAGGAGGTTGCCCGCACCGCGGATCTCGAGGTCCTTCAGCGCGATCTGCATGCCGCCGCCGAGGTCCGAGTTGGCGGCCAGGGTCTGCAGCCGGTCGTGCGCGGTCTCGCTCAGCGGCTTCGTCTCGTCGTAGAGGAGGTAGGCGTAGGCGCGCTCGCGGCCGCGGCCGACCCGCCCGCGCAGCTGGTGCAGCTGCGAGAGACCGTACTTGTCGGCGCGGTCGACGATCAGCGTGTTCGCGTTCGGGATGTCGAGGCCGGTCTCGACGATCGTCGTCGACACCAGGACGTCGAACTTGCGCTCCCAGAAGTCGACGATGATCCGCTCGAGCTGCGACTCGCTGAGCTTGCCGTGCGCGACCGCGATCCGCGCCTCGGGCACCAGCTCGGCGAGCTGCGAGGCGACGCGGTTGATCGTCGAGACGCGGTTGTGCACGAAGAACACCTGGCCCTCGCGCAGGAGCTCCCGGCGGATCGCGGCCGACACCTGCTTCTCGGAGTAGGGGCCGACGAAGGTGAGGATCGGGTGGCGCTCCTCCGGCGGGGTCGCGAGGGTCGACATCTCGCGGATGCCGGTCACCGCCATCTCGAGCGTCCGCGGGATGGGCGTGGCGCTCATCGAGAGGATGTCGACGTTCTTCTTCAGCGCCTTGAGCTTGTCCTTGTGCTCGACGCCGAAGCGCTGCTCCTCGTCGATCACGAGCAGGCCGAGGTCCTTGAAGACGATGTTGTCGCTGAGGAGCCGGTGGGTCGCGATGACCATGTCGACGGTGCCGTCGGCCAGGCCCTCGATCGTCTCCTTCGACTCCTTCGCGCTCTGGAACCGGCTGAGCGCCCGCAGGTGGACGGGGAAGCCGGCGAAGCGCTCCTGGAACGTCTCGAGGTGCTGGCGGACGAGCAGCGTGGTCGGCACGAGCATCGCGACCTGCTTCCCGTCCTGGATCGCCTTGAACGCGGCGCGCACGGCGACCTCGGTCTTGCCGAAGCCGACGTCGCCCGAGAGCAGGCGGTCCATCGGGATCGGCCGCTCCATGTCGGCCTTGACCTCGTCGATGACGGTGAGCTGGTCGGGGGTCTCGGCGAACGGGAACGCCTCCTCCAGCTCGCGCTGCCAGGGGGTGTCCGGCGGGAACGCGTGCCCGCGGGAGGCCATCCGGGCGGAGTAGAGCTTCACGAGCTCGACCGCGATGTCGCGGACCGCGCGGCGGGCCTTGCTCTTGGCCTGCGCCCAGTCGCTTCCGCCCATCTTGCTCAGCGCCGGAGCCTCGCCGCCGACGTAGCGGGAGAGCAGGTCGAGCTGGTCCGTGGGGACGAGCAGCTTGTCGCCGGGGAAGCCGCGCTTGCTGGGGGCGTACTCGAGCACCAGGTACTCGCGGCGGGTCTTGATCGCGTTGCGGCCCCCGCTGGAGACCTCGCGCTGAGAGAGCTCCACGAACCGGCCGATGCCGTGCGTGGCGTGCACCACGAAGTCGCCGGGCGTGAGCTGCAGCGGGTCGACGACGTTCTTGCGGCGCGACGCGAGCTTCTTCACCGCGCGGGAGTCGTAGCCGACGGTGCGGCCGTAGAACTCCGTGTCGGTGAGCAGGGCGAGCTTCGCCTCCTCCACCTCGAAGCCGTGATCGACGGAGGCCTGCACCACGTAGGCCAGGCCCGTCTCGAGCCCGGCGGGGAGGTCGGCGACGATGCGGGCGGCGACCTCGTGCTCGGCGAGGACCTGGTCGGTGCGCTCGACCGTGCCGGTGCCGGGCGCGGTCAGGACCACGGTCCAGCCGTCGGCCAGGCGCGCGCGGACGTGGGCGAGGGCGCCCTCGACGCTCGCTCCGAAGCCGGGGACCGGCTCGCCCTCGACGCGGACGGCGAGAATCTCGTCGATCCCGAGCTCCTCCGGCAGCACCTCGGCCTCGCCCGCGGCGGGGCCCTGGCGGAACGTGCTCATCGTCCACCAGGGGTGGTCGGGAGCGTCGGCGCCCGGGGCGCTGAGCTTCACGGAGTCGCGGAGCGCGCCGAGCGAGATGAACTCGCCCGAGGCGAGGTCGATGGGGGCCTCGGCGCCGGCGGTCGCCGCGCTCCAGGCCGCCTGCAGGAACTCGCGGTTCGTCTCGGCGAGGCTGATCGCCCGCGTCGCCACGCGCTCGGGGGCGAGGACCGCGACGGCCGCACCGTAGGGAAGGTAGTGCGAGATCGGGACCAGCCGCTCCAGCAGCGCGGGGGCGAGCGACTCCATCCCCTCGACCGGGATGCCCTCGGCGATCTTCGCGAGCATCGCCGACAGGCTCGGGAACTCGTGCAGCATCTCGCGGGCCCGCTGCCTCACCGCGGGCACCAGCAGCAGCTCGCGGCTCGGCGGGAGGACCACCGAGTCGGCCTCGCCCGGGAGCGAGCGCTGATCGGCCACGGAGAAGCCGCGGATGGAGTCGACCTCGTCGCCGAAGAAGTCCACTCGGCTCGGATGCTCGGCCACCGCGGGGAAGACGTCGAGGATGCCACCGCGCACGGCGAACTCGCCGCGGCGCGTGACCATGTCGACCCGGGCGTAGGCCAGGTCGACCAGCTCGGCCGAGATGCGGCCGAGGTCGTAGCCGCGGGCGCCCTTCACGAGTCGGATCGGCTCGATGTCGGCGAGGTTGTCGGCGACCGGCTGCAGCGCCGCGCGCACGGAGGCGACCACCACGAGGGGCCGCTCGCCGGACCACTGCTTCATCCGCCGCAGCGCGTCCAGGCGCCGCCCCACGATCTCGGCGCTCGGGCTGAGGCGCTCGTGCGGCAGCGTCTCCCAGGCCGGGAACTCGACCACGTCCGCGTCCGGCAGCATGCAGCCGAGGGAGGCGCGCACGTTCTCGGAGTCGCGGCCCGTGGCCGTGACCACCAGCGCCGCCTGCGGGCGTCCCGCCTCCGCGCGCCTCTCGATCAGGCCCGCGAGCAGGGGGACCCGGAGGCCGTCGGCCACCGAGAAGTCGGCGTCCCGCACCGCGTACGCGAGAGCATCGTCGAACGTGGAGGCGCGCGACAGCGCCGAGATGATCTCGTTGAGGGGCACGGGTCCAGTTTACGGCCGCCCCGCGGGCCGACCGCCGAGGGAACCCCGAACCGTCGAGGGAGCCCGGCGCTGCGGTCTCCCTCGCCGTCCGGGGTGCCCTCGGTGGAGGGCGGGTCAGGCGCTGGTGTGGAACTTCAGCTGGGCGGCGGAGAGGCCGGAGTCGGCGATGAGCTCGACGGCGTCGGCGGCGTCCGAGACCAGGATCGGGAGCGCCTCGCGCTCCGGGCCGGCGAAGTCCTTCAGCACGAAGTCGGCGGCCTGCTGGCGGCCCGGCGGGCGGCCGATGCCGACCCGCACGCGCAGGAACTCGGCTCCTCCGGTCGCCGCGAGGATGTCGCGGATGCCGTTGTGCCCCCCGTGACCGCCGCCCTGCTTGAGGCGCAGGGTGTCGAAGGGGATGTCGAGCTCGTCGTGCACGACGATCAGGTGCGCCGGGTCGACCGAGTAGAAGTCGAGCAGCTGCGCCGTCGGCCCGCCGGAGAGGTTCATGAAGCTGTTGGGCTTGCCCAGCACGAGCTTCGGCCCGCCCGGGCGGAGGAAGCCCTCGGCGACCACGGCGTTGGCGCGGTTGTGCCGGCGGAACGAGCCGCCGATCCGCGTCGCGAGCTCGTCGAGCACCATCTGACCGACGTTGTGCCGGTTGCGCGCGTACTGCGCGCCCGGGTTGCCCAGTCCGACGACCAGCCAGGTGTCACCCATGTCGTTCCTCTTCCTCGGGGGCGGCGGAGGGACTCCCCCGCCGGACGCGGAACGGGCCCGCCGCGGCTGCGAGCGGGCCCGTTCCCGGGGTGGTGCGGACTACTCCGCGGTCTCGGCGACGACGTCGCCCGAGGCCGGGGTCTCGTCGTCCTCGCCCAGGTCCTGCTCGACCTCGGCGGTGACGTTGACGATGAGGATCTCGGCGTCGGTGACCAGCGTGGCGCCCTCGGGGAGCGTGACGTCGGCGGCGGTGATCTGCGTGCCGGCCTCGAGGCCCTCGACGGAGACGACGATGTTCTGCGGGATGCGCGTGGCGTCGACCTCGAGCGAGAGGGTGTTCGACTCGATCGAGACGAGGGTGCCGGGAGCGGCGTCGCCCTCGACGTGCACGGGGATGTCCACCTCGACCTTCTCGCCCTTGTTGATGACGACGAGGTCGATGTGCTCGATGATCTGGCGCACCGGGTCGCGCTGGATGTCCTTCACCAGCGTCGTCTGCGCGGCGCCCTCGATGTCGAGCTCGAGGATCGCGTTCGCCTTGCGGGTGAGCAGGAGCACCTGGTGGCCCGGGAGGGTGAGGTGCTGGGGCTCGGTGCCGTGACCGTAGAGGACCGCGGGGATCTTGTCCTGCGCGCGGATCTTGCGGGCGGCGCCCTTGCCGAACGAGGTGCGGACCTCGACGACGACCTTGTTGGTCAGTTCAGCCATGATGTTCTCCTTGGGCGGCGCGCACGCCACCGGATCGGGTCGTGGCCTGCGGCCACGGACGGTTTGTCGACTCGAACGCATGTCAGCGTGAGGAGAAGTCCGTGGCGCCCCGTGGGGGCCTCGCCTGCTTCCACCGCGTCGATCACGGATGCACGTGCATCCCTCGCCGAAGTTCAGCTGCCGATCCTACCCGGCATCGCGGCCGCCCGCCAGCAGGCGGTCGCGCCGCCGGACTCGGAGCCGGACGTCCAGGCGGACCGCCTACCGTGCGGGTATGACGAGCGACGACTTCGGCTCCTACGTCGAGAAGAACGGCTTCCACCGCGACACGAACTACATCCCGACGCGGATCACCGCCGACGGCCGCGACGGGTACCCGGTGGAGGCCGGGCGCTACCGCCTCGTGGTCTCCCGCGCCTGCCCGTGGGCGAACCGCGCCGTGATCGTGCGGCGCCTGCTCGGTCTCGAGGACGCTCTCTCGATGGGCATCTGCGGGCCCACGCACGACAAGCGCAGCTGGACCTTCGACCTCGATCCGGGCGGGGTCGACCCGGTGCTGGGCATCCCCCGCCTCCAGGACGCGTTCTTCGCCCGCTTCCCCGACTACCCGCGCGGGATCACCGTCCCGGCCCTCGTGGACATCCCGAGCGGCCAGGTCGTCACGAACGACTACCCGGTGATGACGCTCGACTTCTCCACCGAGTGGACCGCGTTCCACCGCGACGGCGCCCCGGACCTCTACCCCGAGGAACACCGCGAGGAGATCGACGAGATCGCCGAGCTGGTCTTCCACGACGTGAACAACGGCGTCTACAAGTGCGGCTTCGCCGGGTCGCAGCGCTCCTACGACCGGGCCTACGACCGCCTCTGGGCGCGGCTGGACTGGCTGGAGGAGCGGCTGAGCACCCGCCGCTACCTGGTCGGCGACACCATCACCGAGGCGGACGTGCGGCTCTTCACGACGCTCGCCCGCTTCGACGCCGTCTACTACAGCCACTTCAAGGCCAACCGGAACCTGCTGTCGGCGATGCCCGCGCTCTGGGGCTACGCCCGGGATCTGTTCGCCACTCCGGGGTTCGGCGACACGATCGACTTCACCCACATCAAGTCGCACTACTACGAGGTGCAGCGGGACATCAATCCGACCGGCGTCGTCCCCAAGGGCCCGGACCTCTCCGGCTGGCTCGTCCCCTCGCGCCGCGAGGAGCTCGGCGGCCGCCCGTTCGGCGACGGCACTCCCCCGCCGCCGCCGATCCCGTCGGAGCGCGTCCCCCTCGGCCACGGCGCCTGACCGGTTCCGGTCGCGGTCGTCGCGGCGCGCGCAAGACCGTGCGCGCGCCGCTCGACCGATGTGCAGCCGGGAGACGGCTCGGACCCGGGCTCCCCGGAGCGACCCGGGGCTAGCCTGGGCTCGCCCCTGAACGCGAACGTCGAGGAGAACCGTGTCTGACAAGCCCACCGCCACAGCCAACATCGGAGTCGTCGGTCTGGCGGTGATGGGCTCGAACCTCGCCCGCAACCTCGCCAGCCGCGAGGGCAACACGGTCGCGGTGTTCAACCGCTCCTACGGCCGCACCGAGACCCTCATCACGGAGCACCCGGAGGCGGGCTTCGTCGCGTCCGAGACCATCGAGGACTTCGCCGCCTCGCTCGCCACCCCGCGCACCGCGATCATCATGGTCCAGGCCGGCCGCGGCACCGACGCCGTGATCGAGCAGCTGACGAAGGTCTTCGAGCCCGGCGACATCATCGTCGACGGCGGCAACGCGCTCTTCACCGACACCATCCGCCGCGAGAAGGCCGTCCGCGAGACCGGCATCCACTTCGTCGGCACCGGCATCTCCGGCGGCGAGGAGGGCGCGCTCAAGGGCCCGTCGATCATGCCCGGCGGCTCGGTCGAGTCCTACAGGACGCTCGGCCCGATCCTCTCGTCGATCGCCGCGGTCGCCGAGGGCGAGCCCTGCGTCACCCACATCGGCACCGACGGCGCCGGCCACTTCGTCAAGATGATCCACAACGGCATCGAGTACGCCGACATGCAGCTCATCGCCGAGGCGTACGACCTGCTCCGCACCGTCGGGGGACACGAGCCCGCCGCCATCGCCGAGGTCTTCGACGCCTGGAACAAGGGCGACCTCGAGTCGTACCTCATCGAGATCACCGCCGAGGTGCTCCGCCAGGTCGACGCCGACACCGGCAACCCCTTCATCGACGTCGTCCTCGACCAGGCCGGCTCGAAGGGCACCGGCGTCTGGACCGTGCAGAACGCGCTCGACCTCGGTGTCCCCGTCGGCGGCATCGCCGAGGCCGTCTTCGCCCGCGCCGTGTCCTCCCACCCCGAGCAGCGCGAGGCCGTGCAGGCCCGCGTCACCTCGCGCCCGACCCCGGTCGAGAAGTACGAGGGCTTCGAGGACGACGTGCGCGCCGCGCTCTACGCCTCCAAGGTCGTCGCCTACTCGCAGGGCTTCGACGCGATCATCGCCGGGGCCGAGAAGTACGGCTGGGAGATCGACAAGGGCGCGGTCGCCAAGATCTGGCGCGCGGGCTGCATCATCCGCGCCCAGTTCCTCAACCGCATCGTCGACGCCTACGACGAGAACGCCGGCATCACGACCCTCCTCGAGGACCCGTACTTCGCCGAGGCCGTCGCGAACGGCGAGGCCGCCTGGCGCCGCATCGTCTCGACCGCCGCGCTCTCGGGCGTGCCGATCCCCGGCTTCGGCGCCGCGCTGTCGTACTACGACTCGCTCGCCTCCAAGCGCCTCCCGGCCGCTCTCGTGCAGGGCCAGCGCGACTTCTTCGGAGCGCACACCTACAAGCGCGTCGACAAGGAGGGCACCTTCCACACGCTGTGGTCGGGTGACCGCACCGAGGTCGAGCAGGACCCGTCCACGCACTGACCCGCGTCGCACGGGAAGGCGCCCCCGCCCGCAGGATCCACGGATCCTCGGGCGGGGGCGCCTTCCTCGTTGCGGAGAGAGCTCCCCTGTCGTCAGCGGAGCCGGGCGGTGGCGTCCGGCTCCCCGAGCGGGCGCTCGACGCCCGGGCCGGCTGACCCCTCAGGTCCGGAACGCCCGCGCGATCAGGAGCGCCGCGAGGAGCACCGCTGCGGCGGCCGCCGTGGCCGCCGGGACGGCGAGCAGGAGCAGCAGCGAGACCGCGGCCGACGCGAGGGCGGGCCCGCTCGCCCCGGCCGCTCCGTGGTCGAGGCGCCGCACGATGGTCGCCACCAGCAGAGCGGCCACGGCGAAGGCGAGCAGCGCGTCGGCGTCGAGGATCACGACCGCGAGCACGGCGACCAGGCAGAGGACCAGCTGGGCCGCCGCGGGCACGCCGGTCCTGCGGTTCCTGGCGGCGAGCACCGCCGGCATCTCCCCTGCGTCGGCGAGACGCACGAGGGCGCGCGCATCCCTCCTCCCGAGGTCGAGGAGCGCGAGCAGGACCGCGATCACCGCGGCGGCCCCGACGAGCCCGGACGCGGGCGTGCCCCGGGTGACAGCGCTCAGGGGGGTCTCCGAGGACGCGAGGACCTCGGGACCGGCCGCCAGGAGCAGACCGGTGGCGAGCGCGGCGGCGGCCGCCGTGGCGATCCCGATGCGCAGCAGGGCGGGGCGGAGAGCCGTCACCGCGCCGGAGCGGGAGGTCGGCAGGAGGATCAGGAGCAGGGCCGCGGCGGTGCCGGCTCCCAGCGGCCCTCCGTCGCGCAACGGGTCGAGCGGCGCGGGGTCCGGAGGGGACACCAGCACGATCACGGCGGCGGCGGCCAGCAGGACGACGACCGCACCGACGAGGAGCAGGACCGGGCGAGCGGGGAGGCGCCCGCCGCGCAGACCGAAGAGCGCGACGGCCACGAGCAGCAGGACGGCCAGGGGCCGGGCCGCTCCCCCGAGGACCGACTGGGCCGCGGTCAGGGCCAGCGCGGCCGAGGCGAAGGCGCGCCCGACGATCCCGAGCCACTCGGAGGAGGGGCCGTCGTGGACGGTGCGCCCGGCGTCGGCGACGGCGCTCAGAGCCGCGGCGGCCGCCGCGACGGCGAGCCCGAGGAGCAGCCACCAGCCCGCCGCCGCGGCGGCCGGCGACCAGACCAGGAAGACCGCCGCCAGGGCGAGGGTCGCATCCGAACGCTGGGGCACGGCCTCACCCTAGGCGGTGGAGCCGGGGCGGGACCCGGGTGCGCCGTGCAGGGCGCACCCGGGGTGCGGGGTCCTACGCGTCGCCGTCGAACATCGACGTCACCGAGCCGTCGTCGAAGACCTCGTGGATGGCGCGGGCCAGCAGCGGAGCGATGGGCAGGATCGTCAGGCGGTCCCAGGTCTTCTCCGGCGGCAGCGGCAGAGTGTCGGTGACGACGACCGAGTCGATGAACTCGGAGCTCAGGAGCTCGACCGCCGGGTCCGAGAAGACGGCGTGGGTGGCCGCGACGACCACGCCGATCGCGCCCGCCTTCTTCAGCGCCTCGGCCGCCTTCGCGATGGTGCGCCCGGTGTCGATGAGGTCGTCGACGAGGAGGCAGACGCGGCCCTTCACCTCGCCGACGATCTCGTGGACGGAGACCTGGTTGGCGACCTTCGGGTCGCGGCGCTTGTGGATGATCGCCAGCGGGACGCCGAGCTTGTCGCTCCAGATGTCGGCGACGCGGACGCGGCCCATGTCGGGCGAGACGATGGTGAGGGTCGAGGGGTCGAGCTTCTCGCGGAAGTGCTCGAGCAGCACCGGCATCGCGAAGAGGTGGTCGACGGGGCCGTCGAAGAAGCCCTGGATCTGCGCCGCGTGGAGGTCGACCGACATGATCCGGTCGGCTCCCGCCGCCTTGAAGAGGTCGGCGACGAGGCGGGCCGAGATCGGCTCGCGGCCGCGGCCCTTCTTGTCCTGGCGCGCGTAGGGGTAGAAGGGGGCGACCACGGTGATCCGCTTGGCGGAGGCGCGCTTGAGCGCGTCGACCATGATCAGCTGCTCCATCAGCCACTCGTTGATCGGGGACGTGTGCGACTGGAGGACGAACACGTCGCCTCCGCGGACCGACTCGCCGTAGCGGACGTAGAGCTCGCCGTTGGCGAAGGTGCGCCCCTCGGTCGTGACGAGCTCGGTCCCGAGCTCGGCGGCGACCGCCTCCGCCAGTGCCGGATGCGCCCTCCCCGAGACGAGGACCAGGCTCTTCTTGTTGCTGGCGGTGATGCCGGTCACTGTGCTCCGCTTCCTCCGGTGGGCGCCTGGTCGGATCCGGTGGGATCCGACGCCAGGGCCGCCTCGGCGGCGTCGGCCGCTGCGGTGCCCGGACGGTGGGTCTGCACCCACCCGGCCATGTTGCGCTGCGGAGCGACGGTGATCCCGAGGGCTCCGGCGGGGATGTCCTTGCGGATGACCGTGCCGGCGCCCGTGTACGCTCCGTCACCGATTCTAACGGGGGCGACGAAGACGTTGTGCGACCCCGCACGCACGTGCGAGCCCACCACGGAGGACGCCTTGCTCACCCCGTCGTAGTTGGCGAAGATCGAGCCGGCGCCGATGTTCGACTCCTCGCCGATGACCGCGTCGCCGACGTAGGAGAGGTGCGGGACCTTCGATCCCTCGCCGATGACGGCGTTCTTGGTCTCGACGTAGGTGCCGATCTTGCCGCGGGCGCCGAGCACGGTGCCGGGGCGGAGGAACGAGAACGGGCCGACCTGGGCCTTCGCGCCGATGACGGCGAGCGTCGCGTCGGAGCGCTTCACGACCGCGTCCTCGCCGACCTCGCAGGAGTCGAGCGTGGTGTCCGGGCCGATGACCGCGCCGGTGGCGATGACGGTCGGGCCCTTGATCTGCGTGCCCGGGAGGATCTCGACGTCCGGGGCGAGGACCGCGTCCACGTCGATCCAGGTGGTCGCCGGGTCCTGGATCGTGACGCCCTCGAGCTGCCAGCGGCGCACGATGCGCGCGTTGAGCTCGAGCGCCGCGTCGGCGAGCTGGGCGCGGTCGTTGATCCCGGCCACGAGCCAGCGGTCCTGCACGGGGACGGCCTCGATCGCGCGGCCGGCGGCCTTGAGCGCGGCGGCGGCGTCGGTGAGGTACTTCTCCCGCTGGGCGTTCTCGGTGCCGATCGCGCCGATGACCGAGCGGAGCGCGGCGGCGTCGAAGGCGTAGACGCCGGCGTTGATCTCGGTGAGGTCGAGCTCGTCGGGGCTCGCGTCCTTCTGCTCCACGATGGAGGCGAAGGCGCCGTCGCCACCGCGGACGATCCGGCCGAAGCCGGTCGGGTCCTCGAGCACGCAGGAGAGCATGGTGAGCGCGTTCGCCGCGGCGAGGTGCTCGTCGACCAGGCGGCGGAGGGTCGGCGCGTCCAGCAGCGGGACGTCGGCGCTCAGCACGACGACCGTGCCGGCGAAGGACTCCGGGAGCGCCGCGAGGCCCTGCTCGACCGCGCGGCCGGTGCCGGGCGTCTCGTCCTGGTCCACCACCAGCGCGGAGGGCGTGTGCTCGAGGACGGCCTCGGCGACCCGGTCGCGCTCGTGGCGCACCACGGTGACGACGTGCGCCGCGTCGAGCGAGGCGGCCGTGTCGAGCACGTGCCCGAGCAGCGGCCTCCCGGCGAGGCGGTGCAGGACCTTCGGGGTGCGGGACTTCATGCGGGTGCCCTGGCCTGCCGCCAGGATCACGACGGCGAGCGTGCTGTCTGCCATGTTCTTCGCGTTCTCCTCCGTGAGCGCACCGTCCTGGTGCCGCTCCGCCACCAGGATTCGAACCTGGACCGGACAGCTCCAAAGGCTGCCGTGCTGCCGTTACACCATGGCGGACCGCGCGATCGCGCGCCGTCCATCCTGCCATCCCCGCGCCCCCGGCCCCGCCTCGGGCGCGGGCGGCCGCCGCTCGGGCGGACGACGGCGGCCCGGGAGGTCCCCGCCTCCCGGCCCGTCCGCCTCCCGGCGTCCCCCGAGCCGCCCAGCCGCCACAATGGACGGGTGAGTGCGAATGACGAGGTCGACGGGATCGTCGACGCCTGGGTCCGGGAGCGGCCCGATCTCGATTTCACGCCGCTCCAGGTCTTCTCGCGGATGCGCCGGCTGGCCAAGCAGCTCGAGCGCGCGCGCGGCAGCGCCTTCGGCCGGTCGGAGCTCGAGACGTGGGAGTTCGACGTGCTCTCGGCCCTGCGGCGCGCGGGCGCGCCCTACCGGATGAGCCCCAAGCAGCTCCTCCAGGCGACCATGGTCACCAGCGGGACCATGACCAACCGCATCGACCGGCTGGTCGAGCGCGACCTGGTCGAGCGCCTCGACGACCCGAACGACGGGCGCGGCGTGCTGGTGCAGATGACGCCGTCGGGGCTCGCCCGGGTCGACGCGGCGATCACCCGCCTGGTCGACGCGGAGCAGGAGCTGCTCGGCGCGCTCACCCACGCCCAGCAGGAGCGGCTGGCGCAGCTCCTCCGGAAGCTCTCCCTCGACTTCGGCTGAGCCGGTCGGCCCGGGCCCGCGACGGCGGCCCGCCCACGCGGTACGGGACAGCTGCCGGTGCCGCGGAGCAGAGCGGCGTCAGCCCTCGAGCTGCTCCGAGAGCTCCAGCCAGCGCAGCTCGAGCTCGGCCGTCTCGTCCTCGTAGGCGCGGAGCGAGGCGTTGAGCGCGAGGATGCCGTCGTAGTCGTCCTGGTCGTGCGTCGCCATCTTCTCGTGGACGGTCTTCGTCAGCTGGGTGAGCTTGTGCAGGCGCCGGTCGATCGCCGACACCTCCTTCTCGGCGGCGCGGCGCTCGGCCCCCGCGAGTCCGCTCGACGCCGGCGCGGCGGAGGAGGAGCCCGACGACGCCGCCGCGGGCGCACCCTTCTCGAGCGCGCGGCGCAGGTCGAGGTACTGCTCGACGCCGCCGGGCAGGTGGCGGAACGCGCCGTCCATCACGGCGTACTGCTGGTCGGTGACGCGCTCGAGCAGGTACCGGTCGTGCGAGACGACGAGGAGGGTGCCCGGCCAGGAGTCGAGCAGGTCCTCGATCGCGGCGAGCATGTCGGTGTCGAGGTCGTTGGTCGGCTCGTCGAGGATCAGCACGTTGGGCTCGCTGAGCAGGATGAGCAGGAGCTGGAGCCTCCGGCGCTGACCGCCCGAGAGGTCCTTCACGGGCGTCGAGAGCTGCGCGCTCGAGAAGCCGAGCCGCTCGAGCAGCTGGCCCGGGGTCATCTCCTTGCCGCCGATGGAGTAGCTGGTGCGCTGCTCCGCGATGATCTCGCGGACGGGCCGGTGCTGGACACCGGTCAGCTCGCGCAGCTGCTGGTCGAGGATCGCGACGCGCACGGTGGTGCCGCGCTTCACCCGGCCGCTCGTCGGCTCCACGCTGCCCGCGACCAGGCCGAGGAGGGTCGA
The DNA here is from genome assembly GCF_002932635.1 of Rathayibacter sp. AY1D1. Taxonomy (NCBI): domain Bacteria; kingdom Bacillati; phylum Actinomycetota; class Actinomycetes; order Micrococcales; family Microbacteriaceae; genus Rathayibacter; species Rathayibacter sp. AY1D1. The sequence continues at coordinate 94,855 of NZ_PSVY01000009.1, read as the reverse complement.
CTTGCCGGCGCCGTTCACGCCGAGGATGCCGGTGCGCTCGCCGGGCGCGATCCGCCACTCGATGCGGTTGAGGACGGTCCGCTCGCCGTAGCGGACGGTGACGTCGAGCAGGTCGACGACGTCCTTGCCCAGGCGCGAGACGGCGAGCTGCGAGAGCGAGACCGAGTCGCGCACCGGGGGCTCGTCCTCGATCAGCTGGTTCGCGGCGTCGATCCGGAACTTGGGCTTGGCCGTGCGGGCGGGGGCGCCGCGCCGGAGCCAGGCGAGCTCCTTCTTCATCAGGTTCTGTCGCTTGGCCTCCATGGTCGACGCCATCCGGTCCCGCTCCACGCGCTGCAGGATGTACGCCGCGTACCCGCCCTCGAACGGCTCGACGAGGCGGTCGTGCACCTCCCAGGTGGCGGTGCAGATCTCGTCGAGGAACCACCGGTCGTGGGTGACGACCGCGAGCCCGCCCGACGACGCCGCCCAGCGGCGCTTGAGGTGCTCGGCGAGCCAGGCGATGCCCTCGACGTCGAGGTGGTTGGTGGGCTCGTCGAGGAAGACGACGTCCCAGTCGCCGACGAGCAGCTTCGCGAGGGCGACCCGGCGCCGCTGGCCGCCCGAGAGGGAGCCGACCACTCCGTCCCAGGGGACGTCGCGCAGCAGGCCCGCGATCACGTCTCGGGTGCGCGCATCGCCCGCCCACTCGTGCTCCTGGAGCCCGCCGACGACGGCCTGGGCGACGGTGAGGTCCTCGTCGACCGTGTCGGCCTGGTCGAGCATCCCGAGCGTGACGCCGCGGCGGTGCGTGACGCGGCCGCTGTCCGGCTCGATGCGCTGCGCGAGCAGTCGCAGGAGGGTCGACTTGCCGTCGCCGTTGCGTCCGACGATCCCGATGCGGTCGCCCTCCTCGATCCCCAGGGAGACGTCGTCGAAGATCACGCGTGTGGGGTACTCGAGTCGCAGCGCCTCGGCGCCCAGCAGATGTGCCATAGGGATCCAGCCTAGGCGGTGCCGCCTGAGCGGTCCGCCGCGGGTCGATCACAGGGCGACCGGGTCGCGGCCCCCGGACCTCAGCCCGCGGGTGCCGGCTCCGAGACGGACACCGAGCGGCGGTGCAGTCCCGTGGCACCGTCAGGAGCGGGCGGGCGCTCGACCGTGGTCTGCACCGTGCCGTCCGCGTCGGTGGCGCGCACGGTCACGACGTGGTCGCCGACCGTCGCGTCCCACTCGAGGACCCACTGGATCCACGTGTCCGCGGTGACCTGCTCGGCGAGGCGCGCCTCCTGCCAGGCGCCGCCGTCGATCTGCACCTCCACCTTCGCGATGCCGGTGTGCGGCGCCCAGGCGACTCCCGCCACGGCGACCGTCCCCGCCTCGACGGGCTGGCCCTGGCGCGGCACATCGATCCGCGACTCGATCTTGATCGGACCGCGCTCGGTCCAGCCGCGCGTCGACCAGTACGCCAGGTCCTCCGCGAAGGTCGTGACCTTCAGCTCGACGACCCACTTCGTCGCCGAGACGTAGCCGTACAGGCCGGGGACGACCATCCGGACGGGGAAGCCGTGCTCGACCGGGAGCGGCTCGCCGTTCATCCCGACGGCGAGCAGGCTCGCGCGGTCCTCGTCCTGCAGCACGTCGAGCGGGCTGGAGGCGGTGAAGCCGTCGATGCTCCGCGAGAGCACCATGTCGGCGCCGGCGGTCGGCCGGGCCCGGGCCAGCAGCTCGCGGATCGGGTAGCCCAGCCAGAGGGCGGTGCCGATCAGGTCGCCGCCGACCTCGTTGGACACGCAGGACAGGGTGACCAGATGCTCCTCGAGCGGCAGTGCGAGCAGCTCGTCCCAGGTGATCTCGATCTCCTCCTCCACCATTCCGGTGATCTTCAGCGACCAGTCGGCGGGCTCGACCGACGGCACCGAGAGCGCGGTGTCGATCCGGTAGAACGAGGAGTTGGGAGTGACGTAGGAGCTGATGCCGTCGATGTCGTCGAGCACGGCGCCCGCCGGGACGGGCGCGGCGGCCGAGGCGGGAGCCGGCAGGGACACGGCCTCGCGCACGGCGGTGACGGCGGCGGAGGCGGACGTGAGGAAGCGGGCGCCGATGCCGGCGGCGACCGCGGCGACTCCGGCGATCCCGACCAGGCGGAGGAACGACCGGCGGTCCGGGGAGTCGCTCTCGCGCTCCTCCTGCCAGCCGCGGAGGCGGACGGAGGCCGAGCGCAGCACCGCGGCACCGGCCACCATGCCCACGACGCTCGGCGCCGCGTCGATCCCGGACGCGCCCTCGCGGCTGACGGCGGCGAGCGCACCGGCGCCCGCGACGACGGCCAGCAGCAGCACGCCGAACGGCGGGCGGCGGTACTCGAGGACTCCCGCGCCGACGGCCAGCAGCGCGATCGCGAGGCCGATCGAGACCAGCAGCACGAGCTTGTCGCCGGTGCCGAAGAGCGCGATGACCGTGTCCTTCACGCCCGGGGGCACGATGTCGATGACGAAGCCGCCGACCGCGACCAGCGGACTGCCGCCCGCTCCGGTGAAGACCGCGACGACCTCGGCGGCCGCGAGGGCGACGACGGCGGCCACGATCCCGGAGAGGATCGCGAAGAGGGTGGCTCGGCGGGACATGAGCGGCACTCTAAGCCACGAGGTCGGAACTTCTCTGCGGACCGTCTGTGGAGGGCGCCGGGCGCGAGGCTCGCGAGCCCCGCTCCGGAGGCACCGCCTCCGCGACTAGGTCGAGAGCAGGCGAGCCCCGTGGACCGGGCCGGACACCCGCACGGCGCTCAGCCGCGCGGAGCTCAGCTCGCGCTGCAGGTCGGCCGCCGCATCGGCGTCCGGAGCGAGGAACGCGACGGTCGGGCCGGACCCCGAGACGAGGCCGCCGAGCGCTCCGCGGCCCTCGCCGAGCTCGAGGATGCGGGCGAGCCCGGGCTGCAGGTGCAGCGCCGGCGCCTGCAGGTCGTTGTGCATCGCGTCGGCGAGCATGGCTGCGTCGCCGGCGCGGAGGGCCTGCAGCACGTTGGGATCGATGGCGGGGGTCGCCGAGATCGGGCGGAAGTCGTGCAGGTGGCGCTCGCGGTGCCGGTCGAGCTCGCTGTAGACCTCGGGGGTCGACAGGCCCTCCTCCGAGAGGACCAGCACCCACTCGAAGCGGCCCTTGGCGAGCGCCGGGCTCAGCTCGTCGCCTCGGCCGACTCCGATCGCGGTGCCGCCGGTGAAGGAGAAGGGGACGTCGGCGCCGAGGCTCGCGGCGATGCCCAGCAGCTGCTCCCTCGTGCAGGCCGTGCCCCAGAGCGCGTCGCAGGCGAGCAGGGTCGCCGCCGCGTCGGCCGAGCCGCCGCCCATGCCGCCGGCGATGGGGACGTTCTTCTCGATCTCGAGGTGCACGCCGCCGCGGTAGCCGGTCGCCCGGGCGAGCGCCCGAGCCGCCTTGATCGCGAGGTTGGAGCCGTCGACGGCCAGGCGGGAGGTGTCGATCGAGCCCGAGAAGGAGACCGAGAAGTCGGCCGCCTCCTCCGCGAACACGTCCTCGTAGAGGGAGAGCGACTGGAACGCGGTGGCCAGCTCGTGGTACCCGTCGTCGCGCACGGCGCCGACCTTGAGGAACACGTTGATCTTGCCGGGCGCCCGCGCGTGGACCCGGTTCGACGTCGCGCGGTGGGCCATGCATCCACGCTACAGGGTGGCGGAGGCGCCCTCGTCCGCACCCGGGGCGGGCTCCCCGTCGCCGTCCGCGTCGTCCCCGTCGGTCTCCGCCAGCGACCCGTCGGGCACCGCCGCGCCGCGCACGGGGACCCGCGCCGGATCGAGCTCGCGGCCCAGGCGGACGAAGGCGGCGACGTCCAGCTCCTCGCCGCGCGCGGTCTGCGGGACGCCGGCCCGCTCGAGCGCGACGATCGCCGCGGCGCTGTCGCCGAAGAGGGTCGCGAGCGACTGGCGGAGCATCTTCCTCCGCTGCGCGAACGCCGCGTCGACGACCGCGAAGACGGCGCGGCGCAGGGTCTCGTCGCCCGGCTCCTCGCCGCGGTCGAACGCGACGAGCACGCTGTCGACGTTCGGCACCGGCCAGAAGATCTGACGCGAGACCGCGCCGCCCGTCGTCCAGGAGCCGAACCACGCCGCCTTGACGCTCGGGCCGCCGTAGACCTTGGAGCCGGGACCGGCGGCGAGCCGGTGCCCGACCTCGGACTGCACCATCACCACTCCGGACCGGATGCTGGCGAAGTGCTCGAGGAAGTGCAGGAGCACCGGCACCGAGATGTTGTACGGGAGGTTGGCGACGAGCCGGACCGGCTCCCCCGGCAGGTCGAGCACCTTCATCGCGTCGGCGTGCACGACCGCGAGATCGGCGCCCGGCGCCATCAGTTCGACGGTGCGCGGCAGCTGCTCGGCGAGGCGCCCGTCGATCTCGACGGCCACGACCTGCGCGCCCGCCTCGAGCAGGCCGAGGGTCAACGATCCGAGGCCGGGGCCGATCTCGACGACGGTCTCCCCCGGGCGTACCCGAGCGAGCTTGACGATGCGGCGGACCGTGTTGGCGTCGTGCACGAAGTTCTGGCCGAGCTTCTTGGTCGGCGTGACGTCGAGCAGGCCCGCGAGGTCGCGGATCTCGGCCGGGCCCAGCAGGCGCGGGATCGCGGCGGCCGTCGGCTCGGCGGCGTGGCGGCCGCTCATGCGAGGGGTCCGACCGGCTCCGTCGGCTCGGAGCCGACCTCGCCGCCCCACTCGCCGTACACGGCCTCCGTGTTCGAGGCGATCGTCGCGGCCAGGTGGCCGACGTCGGTCTCGAGGGTCGCGGCCATCGAGCGCAGGGTGTGCGGGAGGAGGTAGGGCGCGTTCGGGCGGCCCCGGAAGGGCGACGGAGTGAGGTAGGGCGCGTCGGTCTCGACCAGGATGAGGTGCCGCGGGGTCGCGACGAGCGCCTCCCGCAGCGGCTCGGCGTTCTTGAACGTCACGGTGCCGGCGAAGGAGAGGTACCAGCCCTCGTCCGTGCACATCCGCGCCATCTCCGCGTCCCCGGAGAAGCAGTGGAAGACGGTGCGCTCGGGGGCGCCGACGCGGCGCAGGGTCTCGATGACCTCGCGGTGCGCGTCGCGGTCGTGGATCTGCAGCGCGAGGTCGTGCTCCTTCGCGATGCGGATGTGCTCCTCGAAGGAGCGGAACTGCGCGGCGCGGCCGCTCTCGCCGGTGCGGAAGAAGTCGAGCCCGGTCTCGCCGATGGCGCGCACCCGCGGCTGCTCCGCCAGCTCGGCGATCACGGCGAGGGCTGCGTCGAGCTCGCCGCGCTGCTCCAGCCCGGGCGCCTCGTTGGGGTGGATCGCGACGGCGGCCAGCATGCGCGGCTCGCTCGCCGCCTGCTCGGCCGACCAGCGGCTCGTCTCGACGTCCGTGCCGACCTGGACGACGCCGCGGACCCCGACGGTGGAGGCCCGGTCGAGCTGCTCGCGGTGGTCGAGCGGCTCGAGGCCGTCGGCGATCTCGAGGTGCGTGTGGTTGTCGTAGACGGGGACGACGAGCGCCTCGGGCAGCGGCGGGTACGTCAGGTCGCGGCCGGACGAGGCCTCGCGGGAGCGGACGTGCTGGCTGTCGGTCATGCGCTCCAGGCTACCGGGAGGGCTCGCGGAGGCCGGAGTCCCGGGCGGACGAGGGCCGAGAGCGGCCGCCGAGGCGCCCTGAGCGGATCGGGTCAGCACCCGATCGGATCGGGACAGCCCGCCTCCCGCGCCGCCGGGAGGCTGGAGCCATGACAGACACCGAGCTCCTCGCCCCTTCCGCATCCGGCTCCCTCGCCGGACGCCACGCCCTCGTCACCGGATCCTCGAGCGGGATCGGCGCGGCCATCGCCCGCCGCCTCGCCGGGGCCGGCGCTCACGTCCTCGTGCACGGACGCGACCCCGAGCGGGTCGGGTCCGTCGTCCGCGGCATCCGCGCCGACGGGGGCACCGCCTCCGCGCTCGTCGCCGACCTCGCGGGCACGCCGGAGGAGACCCGCGCCGTCGCCGCCCGGGCGCTGACCCTCCTCGACGGGCGGATCGACGTCCTCGTCAACAACGCCGGAGTGTTCCCGGTGGGGCCGACCGCCGACCTCAGCGACGCCGACGTCGAGTCCCTCCTCACCACGAACATCCGCGTGCCGCACCAGCTCGTCGCGGCGATCGCCCCGGCCATGGCCGAGCGCGGGAGCGGAGTGGTCGTCAACATCACCTCGTGGATGGGACGGGTGGGAACGCCCGGGACCGCGCTCTACCCCGCGACCAAGGCTGCGCTGGAGCACCTCACGCGGGCGTGGGCGGCCGAGTACGGCCCGAGCGGCGTGCGCGTGGTCGCCGTCGCGCCCGGCGCGACTCTCACGCCCGGCAACGAGCACGCCGCGGCGATCCTGGAGCAGATGACCGCGTCCGCCCCCGCCGGCCGGCCCGGACGTCCGGACGAGATCGCCCTGGCCGTGCGCTGGCTCGTCTCGGACGAGGCCTCGTACGTCCACGGCACGACGCTCGACGTCGACGGAGGCATCGTCGGCGCCCGCGTCTGACGCCGCGGTACGCGCCGCTCGGAGTCCCCGCGACAGCGCCCGCCGCTCAGTGGATCTGGACGAGCGGCCCGGGGTGGAGCGCAGCGTCGGCCGCGGGGGTCGTCTCGTAGGCGCGGCGGTAGTCGCGCCCGAAGTGCGACGCGCTCGCGTAGCCGACCGCGGCCGCGGCCTGCGCGGCGGTGTCGCCCCGGACCAGGAGCAGTCTCCTGGCCTCCCCCAGGCGGAGCCGCCGCAGGTAGCCCAACGGCGACATCCCGGTCAGCTCGCGGAAGCGGCGGGTGAGCGTGGGCACGCTGGTGCCCGCCTCCGCGGCGAGCGCGCCGAGGGTCCATCCGCGCGACAGCGACGCGCTCATCACCTCGACCGCACGGGAGACGGCCTCCGAGCGGACGGTGCTGGACGCGGCCAGCAGCCGGGGCGCCTGGTCCGTCTGCAGCAGCCGCAGCACGAGCTCGCGCGTGATCGCGGGGGCCAGCACCGGGATGTCGGCGGGGGCGTCGAGCAGACGGAAGAGTCGGCGCAGCGAGTCGGCCATCTCCTCCGTGACCGTGCCGATCCGCGGGGCGGGAGCCCGCGGGGCCGTCCGGGGGGCGAGCGCCGCGATCTCGGCCACCACGAGCGGGTCGAGACGCCAGTTGGCCGACAGGAAGTCGCCGCGGTCGCCGGTCTCCACGACGGCCGCCACCACCGGCAGATCGACGGGGGTGATCAGGAAGCGGCCGGCGCCCCACCGCTCGTCGGAGTCGCCGACCACCGAGCGCTTCCGGCCGGCCAGCACCAGGCTGAGGGTCGGCGGGAACCGGGTGTAGACGAGCTCGGTCGGAGCGGTCACCCGGTGCAGGCGCAGGGCGAGCGCGGCGGCGCGCTCCGGGTGCCCGACGTGGCGCCGGGTGAGCTCGGCCGCCTGCTCGAGAGCGTCGAGCACCTCGCGCGTCATCAGCGCCCCGCCGTCCACGGAGCGGAGGGCCGCTCGCACCCGGCCCCCCGCGTTCGGATCACGGCCGTCGGGCACTCCCCTGCGGATCCTCCGCCGGCGAGTCCGCACCGCTCGGCTGCTCGGTCCACGGGTCGAGGCGCGGCCGTCAGGACGCGGGAGCCTCGATGCGCGGGAAGAGCGCGGCGAGCGTGCCGACGGTGGTGCCGACGGGGAGGACTCCCCACCGGCCCGCCTCGCGGATCGGCTGCGCGGTGAGGGCGCCCAGCGACTCCGTCACGCCGAGCGCCTCCCAGAGGGACGCCGTCGCGCGCGGCACGACCGGCGAGAGCAGCACGGCCAGGGCGCGGAGCCCCTCCGTCGCGGTGTAGAGCACCGTGCCGAGGCGCTCGCGCTCCTCGCGCTTGGCGAGTGCCCACGGCTCCTGCTCGGTGATGTAGCCGTTGAGCTCCTCGACGATGCTCCACACGGCGGTGATCGCGTCGTGGATCGCGAGCGCGTCGATCGACCGGTCGGCCGACGCGGCGGCCTCGGCGACGATGCGCTGCACGCGCTCCTCCGCCTCGGTCGGCTCCCCCGGCGCGGGCACGACGCCGTCGTAGTAGCGGTGCAGCATCGCGACGACCCGCGAGGCGAGGTTGCCGAAGCCGTTCGCGAGCTCGGACTGGTAGCGCGCAGACAGGTCCTCCCACGAGAACGAGCCGTCCTGGCCGAAGGTGATGGCCCGGAGGAAGTAGTAGCGGAAGGCGTCGGAGCCGAAGGTGTCGGTGATCTGCTCGGGCGCGATGCCGGTGAGCTTCGACTTCGACATCTTCTCGCCGCCGACCAGCAGCCAGCCGTGGCCGAACACCTGCCGGGGGACCTCGAGGCCCGCGGCCATGAGCATGGCGGGCCAGATCACCGCGTGGAAGCGCAGGATGTCCTTGCCGACGATGTGGGTCGCGGGCCAGCGGCGCTCGAACTCCGCCTCGTCCTGGCCGTAGCCGACCGCGGTGATGTAGTTGAGCAGCGCGTCGAACCAGACGTAGACCACGTGCGAGTCGTCCCACGGGACCTTCACGCCCCAGTCGAAGCTGGAGCGGGAGATCGACAGGTCGGCCAGGCCCTGGCGGACGAAGCTCACGACCTCGTTGCGCGCCGACTCGGGCTGGACGAAGTCGGGACGCTCCTCGTAGAGCGCGAGCAGCCGCTCGGTGTACTCGCTCATCTTGAAGAAGTAGTTCTTCTCCTTCAGCAGCTCGACCGGCTTCGAGTGGATCTTGCAGACGTACTGGCCGGCGTAGTCGCCGGTGCCCTCCTCGAGGTCGGACAGCTGCTTGTACTCCTCGCAGCCCACGCAGTAGTAGCCCTCGTACTCGCCGGTGTAGATCGCGTCCTCGTCGTACAGCTTCTGCAGGAACTTCTGGACGTTGACCTCGTGCCGCGCGTCCGTGGTGCGGATGAAGTCGTCGTTGGCGATGTCGATGGTCTCGAGCAGCGGCTGCCAGGCGGTCCTCACGAGGCGGTCGGCCCACTCCTGGGGGGTCGTGCCGTTGGCGGTGGCGGTGCGGAGGATCTTCTGTCCGTGCTCGTCGGTGCCGGTCAGCAGCCAGGTGTCGTCGCCCGCCTGGCGGTGCCAGCGGGTGAGCACGTCGGCGGCGACCTCGGTGTACGCGTGCCCGATGTGCGGGACGTCGTTCACGTAGAAGATCGGGGTCGTGAGGTAGAAGGAGGCGCCGTCGGACATGGCGACCATCCTATTCACCGCGCGGCACCGCTCCCGGCGTGTGACGGACGCTGTGGACGACCGGCCGCGATCGCCGCCGGGGAGGGAGCCTCAGCCGCGGCGGGAGGCGAGCGCCGCCTCGTAGAGCGCGCGGCGGGAGAGCCCGGTGATCTCGGCGACCTCGGCCGACGCCTCCTTGAGCCGCGATCCGGCCTCGACGCGGGCCAGCACGTCGGCCAGCGCGTCCTCGAGCGACGCCTCCCGCGCGGGGGCTCCCTCGACGACCAGGCAGATCTCGCCGCGCAGGCCGTCGGCGGCCCACTCGGCCAGCTCGGCCGCCGTGCCGCGCCGGACCTCCTCGAACATCTTGGTGAGCTCGCGGCAGACGACGACGCGCCGCTCCGGGCCCATCGCCTCGACCAGGTCGGCGAGCGCGTCGCCGATCCGGTGCGGGGACTCGAAGAAGACCATGGTGCGCCGCTCGTCGACGAGCGCCCGGAAGGTCGAGACCCGCTCGCCGTGCCGGCGGGGCAGGAACCCCTCGAAACTGAAGCGATCCGTCGGGAGCCCGGACACGGCGAGCGCCATCAGCACCGCCGAGGGACCGGGCAGCGCGGTGACCGCGACTCCCGCCGCCACCGCCGCCTCGACCAGGTGGTAGCCCGGGTCCGAGACCGTGGGCATGCCCGCGTCGCTCAGCACGAGCAGGTCCTCCTCGCGGGCCAGCTCCACCAGCTCGGCGGCGCGATCGCGCTCGTTGTGGTCGTGCAGCGCGTAGAGGGCGGGCCGGTTCTCGACGCCCAGGGCGCGCATCAGCTGGATGGTCACGCGCGTGTCCTCGGCGGCGACGTGGCGGGCGGAGCCCAGTGCCTCCACGAGCCGGCGGGAGGCGTCGCCGAGGTTTCCGATGGGAGTGCCGGCGAGGATGATCATGTCGCCAGTCTCCCAGGCCGGGTCCGGGGCCTCCCGCCGCGGATCGCCGCCGTCCCGGGAGGAGGCGCCCCGTTAGCATGGCCGGGTGACGGACCGACCGCAGCGCGACTTCGACGACCTGCTCCTGGACGCGGCGGGATCGGCGCGCTCGGTCCCGGTGGAGCCCGCCGAGGCGTCCGCACCGCGGGAGCGCACCCCGCTCCCGGACGTGCCGCGCGGCTCCTGGTTCGACGACCTGCACGCCCGGCTCGTCGCCTCCCCCGCGCGCCGCCGGCTGTACGAGCTCGGACTGCCGCTGCTGGTGGTCGCCCTGGCCGCGGTGCTGCGGCTGTGGAACCTCGGCCACCCGCGCTCGCTCGTGTTCGACGAGACCTTCTACGTGAAGGACGCCTGGACCCTTTGGAACCTCGGGTTCGAGGGCGCCTGGCCCGAGAACCCGGACCCCGGCTTCGCGGCCGGCGACGTGGACACCTTCACGGGGGCGCCGTCCTTCGTGGTGCATCCGCCGCTGGGCAAGTGGATCATCGGGCTCGGGATGAGCGTGTTCGGCGCGGACGACAGCGTCGGCTGGCGCGTCGCGACCGCCGTCGTGGGGATCCTCGCCGTCGCGCTGGTGATCGTGATCGGCCGCCTCCTGTTCCGCTCCACCCTCCTCTCCTCCTTCGCGGGGCTGATGCTCGCGCTCGACGGCCACGCGATCGTGATGTCGCGGGTGTCGCTCCTGGACGGGATCCTGATGTTCGTCGCGCTCTGCGGGGTCGCGGCGGTGCTGCTGGACCGGCGCTGGGCCGACCTGCAGCTGGCGCGGAAGGTGGCGGCGGGAGCGCTGCCGAGCTGGGGGCCGGTCCTGTGGTGGCGGCCCTGGCTGCTCGCGGCCGGAGTGCTCTTCGGCCTGGCCGCGGGCGTGAAGTGGACGGGCGTCTACTTCCTCGCGGCGTACGGCGTGTACGCGGTGGTCGTCGACGCGCTGATGCGGCGCCGCGCGGGCGTGCCGTTCTGGGGCAGCGGCGCGATCCTCAAGCAGGGTCCGGTCACCTTCCTCCTGGTCGTGCCGATCGCCCTGATCGCCTACCTCGTCACCTGGACGGGCTGGCTGCGCACCTCCGGCGGATGGGCCCGGCAGTGGGCGTCGGAGGCCCCCGGCAACGCCTGGACCGGGGCTCTGGCGTGGGTGCCGGACTGGGCGCAGAGCCTCTGGCACTACCACGTGCAGATGTACGACTACTCGATCAACCTGCGGGCCTCGCACCCCTACGAGGCGAACCCGCTCACCTGGCTGCTCATGCTCCGACCGACCAGCATGTACTTCGTCGACCAGGCGACGGGCGTCGACGGCTGCACCGCCGCACGCTGCGACGAGGCGATCACCTCGGTCGCCAATCCGCTCATCTGGTACGCCGGGGTCCTGGCGCTGGTGTACCTCCTCTACCGGCTCGCGCGGTACCGGGAGTGGCGCGCCGGCTACGTGCTGATGGGGATCGTCGCGGGCTACCTGCCGTGGCTCCTCTACCTCGACCGCACGGTGTTCCAGTTCTACTGCGTCGTCTTCGAGCCCTACATGATGCTGGCACTGGCGCTGACGGCCGGGATCGTGATCGGGAGTCCGGGCGACGAGCGGAGGCGGCGCACCCGCGGCGTCCTCGTGGTGCTCGTCTTCGCGGTGGCGGCGGCCGCGCTGACGGCCTACTTCCTGCCGCTCTGGATCGGCGCGCAGACGTCCTTCACCTTCTGGCAGGCCCACATGTGGCTGCCCTCGTGGGTATGATCCGGCGGCTGGGCCCGGGAGTCGCGGCCTGCGCGGTCGCGGCGGTGATCGCGGCCCTGCTGCACGCGGCGGTGCCGGCAGTGCCGATGCTGACCGCGGCGGTCGCGCTCGGGATCCTCGTGGCGCAGCTGCCCGCGGCGCGCCCCCTGCTGAGCGGGGCGCTGGCGCCGGGCCTCAAGTTCTCGTCCCGCTCGCTGATGCGCACCGGCATCGTCCTGCTCGGGCTGAAGCTCTCGCTGATCGACATCGCTGCGCTGGGCTGGGGCGCGATCCTGGTCGTCGTCGGGATCGTCCTGGCCACCTTCGGCCTGACCTGGGCGCTGGGCCGGGCGCTCCGGCTGCCCGGGCAGGAGCCGCTGCTGCTCGCGGCGGGCTTCTCGATCTGCGGGGCCTCGGCGATCGGCGCGATGGCCGGAGCGACCCGGGCGAAGGAGCAGGAGCAGGCGACGCCGGTCGCGCTGGTGACGCTCTGCGGCACGCTCGCGATCGCGGTGCTCCCCGCCCTGCAGCAGCCGCTCGGGCTCTCCGACGTGCAGTTCGGGCACTGGGTCGGCGCCTCGGTCCACGACGTGGGCCAGGTGGTGGCGACGGCCCAGGTGGCGGGTGCGTCGGCGCTGGCCGTGGCGGTCGTGGTGAAGCTCACCCGAGTGGTCATGCTGGCGCCGATGGTCGCGGTGGCGGCGGCGGTCACGAGGCGCCGAGGCGGGACCGGCGGGACGCGCCCGGCGATCGTGCCGCTGTTCGTGGTCGGGTTCCTCGCCGCGGTGCTGCTGCGCACGCTCCTCCCCCTGCCGGAGGGACTGCTCGCCGCCGCCGACACCGCGCAGACCTGGCTCCTCGCCGCGGCCCTCTTCGCGCTCGGCAGCGCCGTCCGGGTGCGCGCGCTCGTGACGACGGGGTGGCGTGCTCTCCTCGTCGCCCTGGTGTCGTGGGCGGCGATCGCGGCGATGGGACTGGCCGCGGTGCAGCTGGCGCTCTGATCGGCGCTCCGATCCGCTCGACCGCTCTGTCGCGCACGGTCGCTCTGCACTGCGGGACCGCTCTGTTACGCGATGCGTCGCTCCGGCGCGGCGGTGTCGGCGGCTCCCGCTAGCGTAGATCGCATGGCAGATCGTGAGTACGGCTTCAAGACGCGTGCGATCCACGCGGGCAACATCCCCGACGCGGTGACGGGCGCCCGCGCTCTGCCGATCTACCAGACCAGCGCCTTCGTCTTCGACGACACCTCCGACGCCGCGGCCCGCTTCGCGCTGCAGAAGTACGGCAACGTCTACTCGCGCCTGTCGAACCCCACGGTCGCCTCCTTCGAGGAGCGCGTCGCGAGCCTCGAGGGCGGCCTCGGCGCCGTCGCCACGGCCTCCGGGCTCTCGGCGCAGTTCATCACCTTCGCGGCGCTCGTCGGCGCGGGCGACCACGTGGTGTCCTCCGCCAACCTCTACGGCGGATCGATCACCCAGCTCGACGTCACGCTCCGCCGTTTCGGAGTGGACACCACCTTCGTCCGCTCGAGCGACCCGGCCGACTACGCGGCGGCGATCACCGAGAAGACCAAGGTGCTCTACGCCGAGACGATCGCGAACCCCTCCGGCGAGATCGCCGACATCGAGGGCCTCGCCGCGGTCGCGCACGCCGCCGGCATCCCGCTGATCATCGACTCCACGGTCGCCACGCCCTACCTCGTCCGCCCGATCGAGTGGGGCGCCGACATCGTCATCCACTCGGCCACCAAGTTCCTCGGCGGACACGGCACCACGCTCGGCGGCGTCGTCGTCGAGTCGGGGCGCTTCCACTACTCCCCCGAGAAGTTCCCGCTGCTGCACGACCCGGTGGCCTCCTACGGGGACCTGTCGTGGGACGGCAACTTCGGGGAGTACGGCTTCCTCACGCGCCTGCGCGCGGAGCAGCTGCGCGACATCGGGCCGGTCCTCGCTCCGCACTCCGCGTTCCTGCTCGCCCAGGGCGTCGAGACGCTGCCGTACCGGATCCAGGCGCACGTCGACAACGCGCGCCGCGTCGCCGAATGGCTCGACGCCGACCCCCGGATCGAGGCCGTCTACTGGGCCGGGCTCCCCGCGCACCCGCACCACGACCGCGCGCAGAAGTACCTGCCGAAGGGACCGGGCTCGGTCTTCAGCTTCGTGGTCAAGGGCGGCCGCGCCGTCGGCCAGACCTTCATCGAATCGGTCGACCTCGCCAGCCACCTCGCCAACATCGGCGACGCGAAGACGCTGGTGATCCACCCCGCCTCGACCACCCACGCCCAGCTCACCGAGGACCAGCTCCTCCACGCGGGCGTCCTCCCCGGACTCGTCCGCCTCTCCGTCGGCATCGAGGACGCGGACGACATCATCTACGATCTCGACCAGGCGCTCGCCCGCGCGGTCGAGGAGCACGGCACCCCCGACGCTCCGACCGCGCTCCCCGAGGACACGACCACCACCCTGCACACCCCGGCCGTGGAGGTCTGAGCATGAGCACCACCGACACCGCCGACACGGTCGTCCAGCTGTCCAACGGGCTGAGCTGCTCGGTCCCGGCGAACTCGCCGCTGGCGAAGATGCTGCGCTCGCAGCGCACCTGGGTGGGCCCCGACGCCCGCAGGCGACTCGACATCCTCCGCCGCGCGAAGACCGTGGCGATCGTCGGCGCCTCGCCGAACCCGGCCCGCTCCTCCTACTTCGTCGCCACCTACCTGCAGCAGTCGAGCGACTACGAGCTCTACTTCGTGAACCCGAACGCCACCGAGATCCTGGGACAGCCGGTCTACCGCAGTCTCGCCGAGCTCCCGGTCGTGCCCGACATCGTCGACGTGTTCCGCAAGGCGAGCGACATCCCCGCCGTGATCGACGACGTCCTCGCCGTCGGCGCGCCCACGGTCTGGGTGCAGCTGGGGATCTGGAACCAGGAGGCGGCCGAGTACGGCGAGTCGAAGGGCCTGACCGTCGTGATGGACCGCTGCATCAAGGTCGAGCACGCCCGCTTCCACGGCGGCCTGCACCTGCTCGGCTTCGACACCGGCCAGATCTCGGCGCGCAAGACGCTGCGCTGACCCGCCGCCGACCCTCGTCGACGCCGGATCTCCGTGGCTCTTCGTCGCGGGCGCGGCTCGGGCGGCGCACTCCGCCGGCCCCGGCGTAGTCTCGGTGGATGAGCGCCTACGTCTCCGTCCTCGACCTGTTCAGCGTGGGGATCGGCCCGTCCAGCTCGCACACCGTCGGACCGATGCGCGCCGCCCTCGCCCTCGCCGAGCGGATCCGCGACGCCGGGCTCCTCGGCCGCGTGAGCCGGGTGGGCTGCACCCTCTACGGCTCGCTCGGCTCCACCGGGATCGGCCACGGCACCCCCGACGCGGTGGTCGCCGGTCTCGCCGGCCTGGACCCCGAGACGTGCGACCCGGCGCTGGTGCGCGGGGCCTGGCAGCGCCTCGACGCGGAGGGGACGATCCTCCTGGCCGGCGAGCAGCGCCTCGCGATGACGCGCGACGACGTCGTCTTCGAGCCGCGCACGAGGCTGCCGGAGCACCCGAACGCCCTCACCTTCAGCGTCTGGGTCGGAGACGACCCGCTGCCGGTGTGGGAGGAGACCTACTACTCGATCGGCGGCGGCTTCATCCGGCGCGCGGGCGAGCGCGCCGAGCTGGCTGCGCTGGCCCCGCACCCCTACCCCTTCGTCTCCGGGCTCGACCTGCTGGCGACCTGCGACCGGACCCGCTCCGGCATCGCCGAGATCGCCGCCGCGAACGAGCGCGCTCTGCACCCCGGGGTCGACATCGACGCCCGCCTCGACGCGATCTGGGACGCCATGGCCGCCTGCGTCGAGCACGGCCTGGCGACCGACGGCGTGCTGCCGGGCGGCCTGGGCGTCCGCCGCCGCGCCTCGGTGCTGCGCGAGCGCCTCGAGGCCTTCGAGGAGGACCCTCTCGACCGCGCCCGCGCGACCTCGGTGGAGTGGCTCCACGCCTTCGCCCTCGCGGTGAACGAGGAGAACGCCGCGGGCGGGCGCGTCGTGACGG
The DNA here is from genome assembly GCF_002932635.1 of Rathayibacter sp. AY1D1. Lineage (NCBI taxonomy): Bacteria > Bacillati > Actinomycetota > Actinomycetes > Micrococcales > Microbacteriaceae > Rathayibacter > Rathayibacter sp. AY1D1. The sequence continues at coordinate 78,993 of NZ_PSVY01000009.1, read as the reverse complement.
CTCCGACGAACGGAGCGGCGGGCATCATCCCCGCCGTCGGGCACTACTACCTCCGCTTCGTCCCGGGCGCCGACCGCGCGGGGCTGCGCCGCTTCCTCCTCACCGCCACCGCGATCGGCTCGCTCTGCAAGACGAACGCCTCGATCTCCGGTGCGGAGGCGGGCTGCCAGGGCGAGGTCGGCTCGGCCTGCGCGATGGCCGCCGGAGCGCTCTGCGCGGTGCTCGGCGGCACTCCGCGCCAGGTCGAGAACGCGGCCGAGATCGCGATGGAGCACCACCTCGGACTGACCTGCGACCCGGTCGGCGGGCTCGTGCAGATCCCCTGCATCGAGCGGAACGCGATCGCCTCCTCCACCGCCGTGAGCGCGGCCCGCCTCGCGCTGCACGGCGACGGCGACCACCGCGTCTCGCTCGACGCGGTCATCGAGACGATGCGCCAGACCGGCATCGACATGTCGTCGAAGTACAAGGAGACGAGCGAGGGCGGCCTCGCGGTCAACGTCATCGAGTGCTGAGCGCCCGGCGGCGTCCGTGACCGTGCGTGACGCACGGGGGCGCGCCTGTCGGCGGTCGCGCCTACCGTGGGGCGGGTGAGCACCTCCTCCGCCCCGTACCTCGCCCGGCCGATCGTCTCGACCCAGTGGCTCGCCGACCAGCTCGGCCGCGAGCACCTCGTCGTCGTCGACGCCAGCGTGCTGCTCGTGCCCGGCTTCGACGGGCGGCCCGGCTACCTCAGCGGCGACGAGCAGTACCTCCTCGAGGGGCATGTCCCCGGCGCCGTGTTCGGCGACCTGCTCGAGCAGCTGTCGGATCCGGCGGCTCCCCTGCCCTTCACCCGGCTCGACCCGGAGCGCTTCGCCGCCGCGACCGCCGCGCTCGGCATCGACGACGACTCGGTGGTCGTCGTGTACGACTCCGCGGTCGGCCAGTGGGCCTCGCGCGTGTGGTGGCTGCTGCGCTCGGCCGGGCACGACGCCGTCGCGGTGCTCGACGGCGGGCTCCCGGCCTGGCGGCGGGAGGAGCGCCCGATCGAGACGGGGCACGTCGAGCCCGCGGTGAGCGGAGGTATCAGCGTGCGCGAGGAGCGGCCGCTCTGGATCGACAAGGCCGGCGTCGAGAGGGTCGTGCGCGGCGAGGCTCCCGGGGCGCTGGTCTGCGCGGTCCCGCCGAAGGAGTTCACCGGGGAGGAGGGGCGCCGCCCCCGCCTCGGACACCTGCCGGGCTCGCGGAGCGTCCCCGCCGGGCGGCTCGTCGACCGCGCCGACAACACGCTCCTGCCGTCGGAGCGGCTGCGGTCGCTGTTCGGAGACGCTCTCCAGGCCGAGCGGATCGTCCTCTACTGCGGGGGCGGGATCGCCGCGACGGCCGATGCGCTCGCACTGGCGGTGCTCGGAGTCCACACGGCGGTCGTCTACGACGGCTCGCTCAACGAGTGGGCCGCCGACCCCCAGGCGCCGCTGGTGGTCACGGCCGCGTGAGCAGCTCCTCCGGGAGGCGGGTCGTCGGCAGGGCGCAGACGAAGGCCTCGCAGGAGTAGGCGGTCGGCAGCCCCTCCCGCGAGATCCGCCCCTCGAACAGCTCGAAGCCCGCGTCCGCCCAGTCCCGGGCGCCCTCGTCGGACACGCCGACCAGCACGCCGATCCCGGCGGACCGGGCGCCCTGCACCGCCTCCGCCGCTCCGGGGCCCACGACGACCAGCTGCCGCACCGGGCGAGCCAGCCGCGAAGCGAGCCCGAGCACGGCGCCGAAGCCCATCGGCCGGCGGACCGCGCCCGGAGCGATCGAGGCGACGACCGCCTCGGCCGCCTCCCGGTAGCGCTGCGATCCGGTGAGCAGGTACAGCTCGTGCGCCGCGTCCGCAGTCGCCGACAGGCCGGAGGGGTAGGCGCCCTCGGAGGGGTCGGCCGCGAGCAGGAGTCCCCGCGCGGTCAGCGCCGGGTCTCCTCCCCCGGGCAGCGCGAACGGCAGCGGGCCGTCGGCCGCGTCGAGCGCGCCGTCGATCAGGGTGCGCGCCGCGACCGCGTAGCGCGGGCGGCCCTCCGCCAGGGCGAGCTCGAGGAGCCCGCCGGCCAGCATCCCGAGGTCCTCCAGCGCCGGGCGGGCCGCGGAGACGGCACCGTCGAGGGAGGCGCGCACCGTGACGCGGCCGTCGACGAGGTGCCGCTGCAGCACCGCGTCCGCCGCGCGCCGGGCGGCGTCGATCCACTCCTCCCGTCCGAGCACGCGTCCGGCGCGGGCGAGCGCGCGGATCGCCAGGCCGTTCCAGCCGGTGACGACCTTCTCGTCGAGAGCGGGAGGCGCGAGGCGGGACCGGTCCTCGGCGAGGTAGTAGCCGCCCTCCGAGCGCTGACCGTCGACGATGCTCTCCGAGTCCTGCGCCGACGCGAAGCCGCCGCCCGGCCGCTCGAGAGTGGTCAGGAGGAACGCGGCGACGCCCTCCGCGATCCCGGTCAGCTCCGCCATCCGGGCCCCGTCGTGCCCGAGCAGGACGGCAGCGACGTCGAGCAGCTGCGCGTTGTCGTACAGCATCCGCTCGTAGTGCGGATCGCTCCAGTCGGCCTGCGTCGCGTAGCGGAAGAAGCCCCCGTCGCGGTCGCGGAGAGGGGACGCGGCCAGCGCGAGCAGCGTGCGCTCGGCGAGCGCCGCTCCCGAGGGCCGCGAGGCCAGGAACCCGAGCACGGGGGCCACCGGGAACTTCGGGGCGCCGCCGAAGCCGCCGTGCACCCGGTCCTCCTCGTCCGCGAGTGCGCGGACGGCGCCGTCGAGCTCGGCGTCGCCGGGCAGTGCGGCATCGGCGGGCAGCGCCGCGGTCGCCTCGCGCAGGGCCGCGGCCAGGCCGCCCGCCGTCGCCTGCACCTCGTCGCGCCGCAGCCGCCACGCCTCCGAGACCGCGTCGAGGACGTCGGAGAAGGCGGGCACGCCGCCGACGGCGCGCGGCGGGAAGTAGGTGCCGGCGAAGAAGGTCTCGCCGGCGGGCGTGGCGAAGGCCGTCAGCGGCCAGCCGAGCTGCCGGGTGAACGCGCTCGCGGCCGTCAGGTAGGCCGTGTCGACGTCCGGGTGCTCCTCGCGGTCGACCTTCACCGCGACGAAGTCCGCGTTCAGCCGCGCGGCGAGCACCGGATCCGAGAACGACTCCCGCGCCATCACGTGGCACCAGTGGCAGGTGGAGTAGCCGATCGACACCATCACCGGGACGTCGCGGCGCACCGCCTCGGCGAACGCCTCCTCGCCCCAGGGGAACCAGTCGACCGGATTGTCCGCGTGCGAGCGGAGGTAGGGGCTGACACTGGAGCGCAGACGATCGGCCATGCGCCCCACGCTAGACGCGGGCGGAGCCGCCGGTCAGGGGGTTGCCGCGCGACGGAGGGTCAGGAGGTCCGCGGAGCGCCGACGTCCGCGGGTCTCCCCCGCCGCCGGCCCGCCCGGCCGCTCAGCGCTCGAAGAACCAGCCCGACGGCCGCTCCGTGCCGCGCACGACCGTGCCGCCTCCGCCGCTCCCGCCGCGACGGCCCACCGCCAGGTAGGCGAGGCTGCCGATGAACGGCGCGATCACGATGAACGCCACCCAGGAGACCTTCGCGACCTTCGAGAGCCTCGGGTTCGACAGCACGCCCCTGATCGCGAAGAGCAGCAGCACGATGTTCAGCACGACCAGCAGGGACTGCGGATTCATCGGGGTGCTCCACGGGATCGTGCGCCGCGGTCGACCGGCGCCGGAGCGCCCGACCGGGCAGGGTGGCCCGCGATGTTCCACGAGACAGGGCATTGTCGCACGCGGCGTAGGATGGAGGGCTCATGTCAGACGTGCTCAGCATCCGCTACCCGCCCGAACTCCCCGTGTCGGCGCGGCGCGACGACATCGCCGCCGCGATCCGCGACCACCAGGTGGTCATCGTCGCCGGCGCGACCGGATCGGGCAAGACGACCCAGCTGCCGAAGATCTGCCTGGAGCTCGGCCGCGAGAGCATCGCGCACACGCAGCCCCGGCGCATCGCCGCGCGCACCATCGCCGAGCGCATCGCGGAGGAGCTCGACGACGAGGTCGGCGGGCTGGTCGGCTACCAGGTCCGGTTCACCGACAAGGCGTCCGCCTCGACGCGGATCAAGCTGATGACCGACGGCATCCTGCTCAACGAGATGAACCACGACCGGATGCTCAGCCGGTACGACACGATCATCATCGACGAGGCGCACGAGCGCAGCCTCAACATCGACTTCCTCCTGGGCTACCTGCACCGCCTGCTGCCGCAGCGCCCCGACCTGAAGGTGATCATCACCTCGGCGACGATCGACCCGCAGAGCTTCGCGGCCCACTTCGCCGACGCCGCCGGCGAGCCCGCGCCGATCATCGAGGTCTCCGGCCGCACCTACCCGGTCGAGATCCGCTACCGCCCGCTGGTCGCCGAGGAGCCGGAGGAGGACGACGACACCGACGTCCCCGACGCGACGAGCGGCAGCCGCGACCTGATGACCGGCATCGCCGACGCCCTATCCGAGCTGGCGCGCGAGGATCCGGGCGACGTCCTGGTGTTCCTCTCGGGCGAGAACGAGATCCGCGACGCCGAGGACGCCATCCGCGGTCGGAACCTGCCGGGCACCGAGGTGCTCCCCCTCTACGGGCGCTTGTCGGCGGCCGATCAGCACCGCGTCTTCGAGAAGGGGCGCACCCCCGGCGTCCGCCGCCGCGTCGTGCTCGCGACCAACGTGGCGGAGACGAGCCTCACCGTCCCCGGGATCCGCTACGTGATCGACGGCGGCACGGCCCGCATCTCGCGCTACAGCGCGCGCTCGAAGGTGCAGCGGCTGCCGATCGAGGCGGTGTCGCAGGCCTCCGCGAACCAGCGCTCCGGCCGCTCGGGCCGCACCAGCGCGGGCATCGCGATCCGCCTCTACTCCGAGGAGGACTACCTCCGCCGCCCCGAGTACACCGATCCCGAGATCCTCCGCACGGGCCTGGCCGCGGTCATCCTGCAGATGATCTCGCTCGGACTGGGCGACATCGCCTCGTTCCCGTTCCTCACTCCGCCCGACTCCCGCGGCATCAAGGACGGCCTCGACCTGCTCACGGAGCTCGGCGCCCTCCGCGTCCCCGGCTCCCCCTCCGCCGCCTCCGCCGCGCCGCGAGACGCCGCTCCGGTGCGCGGCACGCCGCCGAACGCGCACTCGAGCGGCGTCCCGCGCAAGGGGGCGGAGGCCGCGCCGCAGCTCACGCGCATCGGGCGCGACCTCGCGCGGCTCCCCATCGATCCGCGCTTCGGCCGGATGGTGATCGAGTCGCGCCGCCACGGCGTCAGCCGCGAGGTGATGGCGATCGTCGCGGGCCTCACGATCCAGGACGTCCGCGAGCGCCCTCTCGAGCGCCGCGCGCAGGCCGACCAGCAGCACGCGCGCTTCGTCGATCCCACCAGCGACTTCCTCACCCTGCTGAACCTCTGGAACTACGTCGAGGAGAAGCAGGAGGAGCTCTCCTCGAGCGCCTTCCGGCGCCTGTGCAAGGCCGAGTACCTCAACTACCTGCGCGTGCGCGAGTGGCAGGACGTGTTCCGCCAGCTGCGCCAGCTCGCGCGCCCCCTCAAGCTCGAGCTGGGCGAGCCGAAGGTCGACCCCGACGGGATCCACCGGAGCCTCCTGGCCGGCCTGCTCTCGCACCTGGGCATCAAGGACACCACCTCGCAGCAGGCGCAGCGCGCGGCGAAGAGCCGCGAGCGCCAGAACGTGCAGTACATCGGCGCCCGCAACGCGAAGTTCTCGATCTTCCCCGGCAGCGCCCTGGCCAAGAAGCTCCCCGACGCGGTGATGAGCGCCGAGCTGGTCGAGACCAGCCGCCTCTTCGCCCGCTCGAACGCCGCGATCGATCCGGCCTGGGCCGAGGCGATCGCGGGCGACCTCGTCAAGCGGCAGTTCAGCGAGCCGCACTGGGAGAAGTCGCAGGGCGCGGCCGTCGCCTACGAGAAGGTCACGCTCTACGGCGTGCCGATCATCGCCCGCCGCCGCGTCCAGTTCTCGCGGATCGACGCCTCGTACGCCCGCGAGCTGTTCATCCGGCACGCCCTCGTCGAGGGCGAGTGGGAGTCGCGCCACGCCTTCGACCGCAAGAACCGGGCCCTGCGGGCCGAGCTCGAGCGGCTGGAGGAGCGCACGCGCCGTCGCGACCTGCTCGTCGACGACGAGGCCGTGTTCGACTTCTACGACCGCCGACTCCCCCGCGACATCACCTCGGTGCGCTCGTTCGACTCCTGGTGGCGGACGACCCAGCACGACGAGCCCGACCTGCTGACGATGACGCAGGAGACGCTCCTCCCCGAGGACGCGGAGCAGATCGACGAGACCGCGTTCCCCACGCAGTGGCGCCAGGCCGACCAGCGCTTCCGCCTCTCGTACCGGTTCGAGCCGGGGACGGAGGAGGACGGAGTGACGGTGCACGTGCCGCTCGCGCTCCTGCCCCGCGTGACGCCCCTCGGCTTCGACTGGCTGGTGCCGGGACTCCGGGCCGAGCTGGTCACCGCGATGATCAAGGCGCTGCCCAAGCACCTGCGCCGGAACGTGGTGCCCGCGAACGACTGGGCGCGCAAGCTCACCGCGTCCCTGCCGCACGACGTGCCGAACCCGCCGACGGAGTCGTTCGCGGCGACCCTGGCCGGAGCGATCCGCCGCGAGGCCGGCGTGGTGGTGCAGCCCGAGGACTTCGACCTCGAGCGCATCCCCTCGCACCTGCGGGTCACCTTCGCCGTCGCCGACGAGCGGGGGCGCACGGTCGCCGCCGGCAAGGAGCTCGCCCCGCTGGCCGAGCGCCTGCGCGGTCGGGTCCGCGACGAGGTCGCCCGCGTGGTCGAGGCCCGGGTCCCCGACGCGCTCGAGCGCCGGGGCCTGAAGACCTGGGACATGCCGGAGCTGCCCCGCGTCACCGACACCCGGCAGGGCGGGAACACCATCCGCGCCTACCCCGCCCTGATCGACGACGGCGACTCGGTCTCGATCCGCCTGCTCGCCACGGCCGAGGACCAGGCGCGCGAGCACCCGCGCGGCGTGCGCCGCCTCCTCCTGCTCGCGACGCCGAGCCCCGTCGCCTACGTGCAGCAGCACCTCACCTCGAACGAGAAGCTCGTGCTCGCGCAGAGCCCGTACCAGAACACGACCGCGCTCTTCACCGACTGCCTGCTCGCCTGCGTCGACGCGGTCCTCTGGCGGATGAAGCCCGACGGGATGCTCTTCCTCCGCGCCGAGTTCGACGCCGTGCGCGACCGGGTCTCGGCGAGCGTCATGGACGCGATGTTCGAGACCGTGAAGACGGTCACGACGATCCTCACCACCGCCCGGGGCGTCGAGAAGGCGCTCAAGGCCTCGACGAGCATGGCGCTCCTGCCCGCTCTCACGGATGCGCGGGAGCAGCTCTCGGGCCTGGTCTACCCGGGCTTCGTCTCGGCGACCGGAGTGGAGCGGCTGCGGCACCTCCCGCGCTACCTCGGCGGGATCACCGAGCGCTTCGGCAAGATCGCCGAGAACGTCGGGCGCGACCGCGTCTGGCTGAACGAGGTGCAGGCGGCCCAGGAGCTCTACCGCTCGGCAGGCGGCGTCGTGCCGCTGCCCGCGCACGCCCCGGAGCGGATCGCGCGCGCCCGCTGGATGATCGAGGAGCTGCGGGTGAGCTTCTTCGCGCAGTCGCTCGGCACCGCCGAGAGCGTGTCGCTGCAGCGGATCCGCAAGGTGCTGGCCGGCTGACGCGCCCCTCCGCCGAGGGAACCGCGACCCGTCGAGCGGCCCTCGGGCAGCGGTCTCCCTCGACGAACCGCAGTCCCCTCCGGAGCGCTAGTGTCGTCCGGTGGGCAGCTACACCGATCTCCTGAAGACCCCCGGGGTGGGGCGCATCATCCTCGCGCAGCTGACCGCGCGCTTCCCGTTCGGGATGCTCTCGCTGGCGTTCCTCCTGCACGTGGAGCGGGTGCACCACTCCTACGCCGCCGCCGGCCTGGTGCTCGGCTCGATGTCGATCGGGCAGGCCATCGCCGGGCCGCTGACCAGCCGCCTGATGGGGCGGCTCGGGATGCGCCGCGTGCTGACGATCACCCTCGTGGTCTGCGCGGGCGCGATCATCGCGATGGCCGTGCTCCCGCTCGAGGTGTGGCAGTTCGTCGTGATCGGATTCATCGCCGGCCTGAGCATGCCGCCGGTGCAGCCGGCCGTGCGGACCATCTACCCCAAGATGGTCACCAGCTCGCAGCTGACCCCGCTCTTCTCGCTCGACGCCTCCGCGCAGGAGATCATCTGGGTGCTCGGCCCGGTGCTGGCGACGCTCGTGTCGATCCAGGTGTCGACGGTCGCGGGCATCCTGACCGCCGCCGCGTTCCTGATCGGCGGCGGGATCTGGTTCATCGCCTCGCCCGAGGTGGGCCGCGTCCGCATCCCGCGCTCGAAGCGCCGCCTCGGCGTGGTGCTCACGAAGCCCCCGGTGCTGCTGGCCACGGTCGTCGGCTTCCTCCTGATCGGCGCCTGCTCGGCGGTCGAGGCGGGCGTCGTCGCGGTGTTCGGCGAGGGCGGAGTCGAGTCGGGCGTCGTGCTCGCCGTGTTCGCGGCGGGCTCCCTGGTCGGCGGCCTCGCCCTCGGCCACATCCCGATCAGCCGGTGGGCGACCGCGCGGCGGATGCTGATCGTCACGGTCGGCATGGGCCTGGCGGCGGTCTCGACCGACTTCTGGTGGCTGTGCGTCACGCTGTTCCTCGCCGGCATCGGCATCGCCCCCGCTCTCGCGGCGCTGTTCGCGATCACCGCCTCGAGCGTGCGCTTCTCGGACACGGCGGAGGCCTACGGCTGGGTCGGCACCGGTCAGCTGATCGGCGCGGCGCTGGGCTCCGCGATCGCCGGCGTGCAGATCGACCAGGCCGGGCCGACCGCCGCCATCGTCGTCGCCGCGGCCTTCGCCCTGGTCGGCTTCCTGGTGCCCCTGCTCGGCCGCCGGTACCACCCGGATCTCCGCGGGCGCGACGCCAGCCCGCTGCCCGACACCGAGCCGGTCACGCTGCCCTCCTAGGCCGCCACCCCGGTTGTCCGGCGCCTGTCGGGCACCCTAGGGTGAAGGCCACGACGGCGAGGGGGCGGCATGGGACTGCGGGAGGACGCGGAGGAGCTGGTGCGCGAGCACCGGCGCGCCGCCGCCCGGACCGACCTCCTCGACCCCTGGTCCGATCCGGAGACCCCGGAGTGGTGCACCGAGCTCGCCGCCGCGCTCTGGCAGGGGTCCTTCCGCCCGAGTCCCGTCTACTTCCGCCGCGAGGAGTCCTCGCACGCCTGGCGCGGCCCGCACTCGACCCGCCTGCACCACCTCGGCTACGGGTGGCAGCTCACCGCGCACCGCGAGCAGCACGGGGTCGTCGCCTCCGAGACGGCGGTGGTCCTCGAGACGGGCTCCCTCTGGCGCGGACTCGGCATCGGCCGGCGCCCCGTGCGCGCGCTCCGCGGCCGGCTCGGCGTCGAGGGCCTGCAGGCGGGCCACGACGTGCACTTCGCCGCGCGCGGCATCGACGAGCGCAGCGACGCGGAGCGCGCCGAGCGGCGCCTCCTCTTCGGGGTGGCCGGTCTCGCGGCGCTGATCGAGGACGACGTGCACGTGGGACCGCACGGCGAGCTCGACTGGAGCGTCTGAGGCGCGTGCCAGCATGGGAGGCATGAGCGTCCCCCTGATCCCCCTCAACGACGGCCGCGCGATCCCCCAGCTCGGGCTCGGCGTCTACAAGATCGGCGACGAGGAGGCGGCCCGCACGGTCGCCGTCGCCCTGGAGGCCGGCTACCGGCACGTCGACACCGCCACCCTCTACGGCAACGAGCGCGGAGTCGGCGAGGGGATCCGCGCGAGCGGCCTCCCCCGCGAGCAGGTCTTCGTGACGACCAAGGTCTGGAACGACGACCACGGCTTCGACGAGACGCTCGCCGCCTTCGACCGGAGCCTCGAGCTGCTCGGCACCGACTACGTCGACCTCTACCTCGTGCACTGGCCGATCCCCTCGCGCGACCGCTACGTCGACACCTACCGCGCCCTCGAGCGCCTGCAGAGCGAGGGGCGGGCCCGCTCGATCGGCGTCTCGAACTTCGCCGAGGAGCACGTGCAGCGCCTGCTCGACGAGACGGGAGTGGTGCCGGCGATCAACCAGGTCGAGCTGCACCCGCGGCTGCCCCAGGAGGAGCTGCGCACCTTCGACGCCGCCCACGGGATCGTCACCGAGGCGTGGTCGCCGCTGGCCCGCGGGCGCCTCCTCGACGAGCCGGCCCTGGCCCGCGTCGCCGCGAAGCACGGCGTCTCGCCGGCGCAGGCGGTGCTGCGCTGGCACGTGCAGCTCGGCGTCGTCGTGATCCCGAAGTCGGTGACGCCGGAGCGGATCCGCGAGAACCTGGACGTCTTCGGCTTCGCCCTCGACGACGAGGACCTCGCCGCGATCGCCGGGCTCGCGACCGGTGAGCGCACCGGGCGCGACCCGCGCTTCGACTGAGGCTCCGGCGATGACGGCGGGCAGGGTCCTGCTCCTGCACGGCCTGGGCGGCTCGGGCCGCACCTGGTGGCGGCTGAGCCGCGAGCTGACCGCGGCGGGCTGGAGCGTCTCCGCTCCCGACCTGCGCGGACACGGCGACGGGCCGCGCGGCGGCTCCTCCCGCCACGACGCCTACGCCGACGACGCCCTCGCGCGGGGACCGTTCGACCTCGTCGTCGGGCACTCGCTCGGCGGAGCGGTCGCGGTGCGCGCCGCCGCCCGCGACTCCGGCTGGGCGGGGCGCCTGGCGCTGCTGGACCCGGTGCTCCGGCTCGCCCCGGAGCAGCGGGCCGCCGTCCGCGCGGGCGAGCTCGCCGGTCTCGCGGTCTCGGCCGAGGAGCTCGCTGTCGCGCAGCCGCTCTGGGACGAGCGGGACCGGGCCGAGAAGCTCGCCGCGGTGCGGGCCGCCGATCCGGCCGCGGTCGCCGCGACGATCGACGACAACAACCCGTGGGACCTGCTGGCGGACCTGCCGGGCCTCCGCCCGCCGGTCCTCGTGCTGGCCGGCGACCCGCAGGTCGAGACGCTGCTCCCTCCCTCCCTCGCCGCCCTGGTGCTGCGCGCGAATCCGCGCATCCGGTACGCGGTCGTGGCGGGCGCAGGTCACAGCCCCCACCGCGACCGTCCGGAGGAGACGCTCGCGATGCTCCGCGAGTGGGCCGAGAGCCCGGCGACGGCCTGACCGACCCGCCGGCCCGGTCCGTGTTTCGTCCGGATGAAATCTGGCAGGGGGGACTGGGCCGCACCGTTTCCTGTGAATACCCTCGCAGAGGACGCGATCCCCTCCCAGTCTTCGGGAGGTGCGCGTCGGGGCCGCCGACGCGGCGGCCCGTTCTCGAGGAGAGGGAGCCCCAGTGGCGCGAACCACCACGAACACCCCGAGCGGCCGCCGACGCCGCTCGCTGATCGGCTCGAGCGCGATGATCGGAGCGGGCGCCCTCGTCGCCGGCTTCGCCTTCGCGCCGACGGCGAGCGCCGTCGAGCCGGTCGACTTCGCCGACACCGTCACGGTCGACGGCATCATGACCCACCTGGAGGCGCTTCAGGCGATCGCGGACGCCAACGGCGGCACCCGCGCGATCGGCACTCCGGGCTACGAGCTGAGCGGCGCGTACGTCGAGAAGGTCCTCGCGGACGCCGGCTACACGACGCAGCGCCAGGACTTCACCACCGCGACGCAGACGATCGACGCGTTCACGCTGACCACCGGCACCGGCGCCGTCGGCACGCCGATGGAGTTCACTCCGTCGACGCCCGAGGGCGGCGTGACCGGCGAGCTCATCGCCCCCGTCGATCCGCTCGGCTGCACCACGGACGCCTGGACCGGCCTCGACGCCACCGGGAAGGTCGCGCTCGTCAGCCGCGGCTCCTGCAGCTTCCTCGAGAAGTCGGTCGCCGCCGGTGCCGCCGGCGCCGCCGCGATCATCATCTACGACAACGCGCCGAGCGACGCCCTCAACGGGACGTTCGGCGGACAGGACGCGGCCGCCGTCCCCGGCGTCGGCGTCACGCAGGCCGAGGGGCAGGCGCTGCTGGCGTCGCTCCCCGCGAGCGTCTCGGTCCTCATCGACCAGACGACGACCGAGGTGGAGACCTTCAACATCGTCACGGAGACGCCGGGCGGCGACCACGACAACGTGGTCATGCTCGGCGCGCACCTCGACAGCGTGCCCGCCGGCCCCGGCATCAACGACAACGGCTCCGGATCCGCGACGCTGCTCGAGACGGCCGTGCAGCTGGCCGCCGCGGGCGACACGACCAACGCGGTCCGCTTCGCCTGGTGGGGCGCCGAGGAGGTGGGCCTGGTCGGCTCCTACACCTACGTCGACTCCCTGACGGAGGAGGACGCCTCGAAGATCGCGACCTACATGAACTTCGACATGGTCGCCTCGCCGAACTACGTGATCTCCGTCTACGACGCGGACCAGTCCACCTACGAGGCACCCGTGGACGTGCCCGCCGGCTCGATCGCGACCGAGAAGGCGTTCACCGACTACTTCGACTCGATCGACCAGCCCTGGATCGACACCGCGTTCGACGGCCGCAGCGACTACGACGGCTTCATCTCGGTCGGCATCCCGTCCTCGGGCGTCTTCACCGGCGCTGACGACGTCAAGACGGAGGAGGAGGTCGCGCTGTTCGGCGGCACCGCCGGCATCACGCACGACCCGAACTACCACTCCGCCGCCGACGACATCGACAACATCAACCAGGAGGCGCTCGGCATCACGTCGAAGGCCATCGCCTTCGTGACCGCCTCGTTCGCCGCGGATATTTCCGCGATCGACGCCGAGAAGGACCCGACCACGCCGACTCCGACGCCGGAGCCCACCGTGGCCCCGACCGCCGAGCCGACCGTCGCTCCGACCGCGCAGCCGACCGTCGCCCCGACGACCGCGCCCACCACCGCTCCCACTCCGAGCAGCACGCCGACCGCCGTGGCGCCGCACCCCGGCGGCCGCCCGCCCCTGGCCTCGACGGGCGCCGACGTCGGCCTGCCGCTGGGCCTCGGCGGACTGCTGATCGCCGGCGGCGTCGGCGGGCTCCTGCTCGCCGCGCTGCGCCGCCGGAGCGCCGAGCGCGGCTAGCCGCCACCGCCCCGGAGCCGTCCGGCCGTCGCTCCGCGACGACCGGACGGCTCCGTCGTTCCGCCCTGAGGGGACCCCGGACCGTCGAGCTGCGGCGGGTCCCTTCGACGGTCGGGGGCTCCCTCGCGTCCGACAGGGCTTCCGGCGGCCGGGGGACACGGTGTTCACTGGGCGCATGCGAGCCATCTGGAAGGGCGCGATCACCTTCGGCCTGGTCAACGTGCCGGTGAAGATCTACAGCGCGACCGAGGACCACGACATCCCGCTGCACCAGGTCCACGACAAGGACGGCGGACGGATCCGGTATCAGCGCAAGTGCGAGATCTGCGGCGAGGTCGTCACCTTCGACCACATCGACAAGGCCTACGACGACGGCGAGCGCACCGTGGTCCTGTCCAAGGACGAGCTCAAGGCGCTGCCGGAGGAGCGCGACCGCGAGATCGACGTCGTGCAGTTCGTGCCCAGCGAGCAGGTCGACCCGATCATGTTCGACCGCGCCTACATCCTGGAGCCCGACTCCTCCTCCCCCAAGGCCTACGTCCTGCTGCGCCGCACCCTCGAGCAGACGGACCGCACCGCGATCGTCGAGTTCGCGCTGCGGCAGAAGACCCGCCTCGCCGCGCTGCGCGTGCGCGGCAAGCTCCTGATGCTGCAGACCCTGCTCTGGGCGGACGAGGTGCGGGAGGTCGAGTTCCCGTCGCTGGAGGGCAGCACCCGGATCGCGGCGCGCGAGCTCGAGATGTCGGCGCACCTGGTCGACTCCTACTCCGAGGACTTCGACGCCGCGAAGTTCCACGACGCGTACCAGGAGGAGCTGCGCACGCTGATCGACGCCAAGATCGAGCAGGGCGACGCCCTCGACACCGCCGCGACCTTCGGCGAGGCGCCGGAGGAGGAGGGCGGCGGCGAGGTGCTCGACCTGATGGAGGCGCTCAAGCGCTCGGTCGAGCGCAGCCGCGGGGCGAAGGGGACGCCGGCGGAGGAGGCCCCCGCCGAGAAGAAGGCCGCGAAGAAGGCGGCGAAGGCTCCGGCGACGACCGCCGCGAAGAAGAAGCCCGCGGCGAAGAGAGCCGACACGGAGAAGGGCGCCGACGCGCCTGCGAAGAAGCGGACCCCGAAGAAGACCGCTGCGGCGGAGAAGGCGGCGTCCTAGTCCCGCCGGATGCGGCGGGTCGGGGTCAGACGGAGCCTCCGGCCCGCTCGGCCGCCCGGTCGGGCTCGTCGGCCGCGTCCAGCTCGTGCACGTCGTCGAGGTCGACCGCGACCGAGCTGACCAGCGCGAGCAGCGCCTCCGCGTAGGCGTTCTCGGCCGCCGCGTCCTCGAAGGTCCGCGCCCGGCCGCCGAGCTCGACCTCGACGGCGAACCGCGTCTCCGGCTCGGCGAGGCGACGGAGGGAGCGGAAGGTCCCGCGGAGGAGCTCGCGCAGCTGGTCCTCCCGCGGCAGCCAGAGCGAGTCCTCCAGGGAGACGGAGTCGAGCGCCCATTCCGTGGTGCCGTTGAAGCCGAGGACGGTCCCGCTCGGGTACTCGTGCGCCTCGATGGTCATGTCGCTGACGGTGAAGACGTCGCCGTCGAAGCCCTCCCGCTCGATGCGGAAGCGGTCACCGGTGCGGGGCGTCCAGCGCACGCCCGCCGTGCGCAGGGCACGGGCCAGCTCGAAGGAGATCATCCGACGAGTGTGGCCCGCGAAGCCGCGAACGCGCCGCGAGCGGCACCCGCGCGCCCCGATGTCGGTGGATGAGTTTACGTTCATGAAACGTCCGGTTCACAGGCCGGGCACCCGCACTGCATAGCGTGACCATGCGTGCCCCTTTCGGGGGTGCGCCGGCCGCGCCGCGCGGCGACGACGCTGCGACCGCTCTTCCGAGCGGCGATCGAGAGGACCACCATGCCCGACTCTCCCACTCCGCCCGACCGCCGCCGGAGGCGCGGGCTCGGCCTGGCGGCCCTGACCGGACTGGCCCTGGCGGCCGCTCCGCTGGTCGCGACCTCCGCCGCGGCCGCGCCCTCGGGCGACGAGCTCGTCATCAGCGAGGTCTTCGCCCGCGGAGGCTCCGCCGGCGCCGCGTTCAGCAACCGCTACGTGGAGCTCTACAACCCCACCGCCGCCGAGATCGCCCTCGGCGGCCTCTCGATCCAGTACCGCTCGGCGACCGGCACCGCGAACCCCACCACGACCGTGCCGCTCACCGGCTCGGTGCCCGCCGGCGGCCACTTCCTGCTCGCCGGCGCCAGCAACGGCACCAACGGCGCGGCCCTGCCGACGCCCGACCAGAGCGCGAACGGCCTCAACATGGCCGCCGCGGGCGGCACCCTCTTCCTCGTCGACGGGACCTCGGCGCTCGTGGCGCCGCCCACCGGCGCCGCCGCCCAGCCGGACGCGGTGATCGACCTCGTCGGCTACGGCACCTCGAACACCTTCGAGTCGTCCGTCGCCACGGTCCCCTCGCTCACCCAGACGATCGCCCGCGCAGACACCGCCACCGGCGACACCGACGTCAACTCGGCCGACTTCGCGCTCGGCGCACCGACCCCGCAGGCCGCGGGCGGAGGATCCGAGCCCGAGCCCACGACGCCGCCGACGACCACCCCGCCGACCACTCCCCCGACCACCCCGCCGGCCGAGATCCCGGCCGTCTCCATCGCGGAGATCCAGGGCACCGGCGACGCGTCGCCGCTCGTCGGCAGCACCGTCACCACCTCCGGCGTCGTCACCGCGCGCTACCCGTCCGGCGGCTACAACGGCTACGTCATCCAGACCCCCGGCACCGGCGGCGAGAGCTCGCGCACGGCCTCCGACGCCGTCTTCGTCTTCTCCTCCGCCTCCGTCGGGTCGGTCGCGATCGGCGACCACCTGCGCATCACCGGCGAGGTGAGCGAGTACAACGGCCTGACCGAGCTCACCCCGACCTCGGCCGCGACCGTCGTGAAGCTCGACGACGCCGCCGCAGCGCCGGTCCCGGCCGCTGTCGCGCTCCCCCGCACCGCCGCCGAGCGCGAGGTACTCGAGAGCATGCTGATCGCTCCGCAGGGCGCCTACACGGTCACCGACACCTTCGACCTGAACAGCTTCGGCTCGGTCGGCCTCGCCGCCGGCACGTCCCCGCTGCTCACGCCGACCGAGGTCGCCCGCCCCGGCTCGCCGGAGCTCGCGGCCGTCGTCGCCGACAACGCCGCCCGCGCGATCACCCTCGACGACGGCGCCTCGATCAACTTCCTCGGCGCCGCCGCGAACAAGGCGATCCCGCTGCCCTACCTCACCACCACCGCGCCGATCCGCGTGGGTGCTCCGGCGACCTTCACCCGCCCCGTCGTCCTCGACTACCGCAACGGCGGCTGGGCCTTCCAGCCCACCACGCAGCTGACCGTCGAGAACGCCGGCGACGTGCAGCCCGCGACCTTCGCGAACACCCGGACCGCGAAGCCCGAGGCCGTCGGCGGCGACCTCTCGATCGCGTCCTTCAACGTGCTGAACTACTTCTCCACCACGGGCGACTCGATCACCGGCTGCACCTTCTACACCGACCGCGACGGCGACCCCGTCACGGTCAACAGCGGCTGCGACGCCCGCGGCGCCGCGAACGCGGACGACCTCGAGCGCCAGCAGGCCAAGATCGTCACCGCGATCAACAGCCTCGGCGCCGGCGTCGTCTCGCTCGAGGAGATCGAGAACTCGGCCAAGTTCGGCAAGCCGCGCGACGAGGCCCTCGCCACGCTGACCGCCGCGCTGAACACCGCCGCCGGCTCGGAGCTGTGGGCGTACGTGCCCTCACCCGCCGCCCTCCCCGCGCTGGCGAACGAGGACGTCATCCGCACCGCGTTCATCTACAAGAAGGCCGTCATCGAGCCGGTCGGCGAGTCCGTCATCCTGAACGACGGCGTCGCCTTCTCCAACGCCCGCAAGCCCCTCGCCCAGGAGTTCCGCCTGATCGGCGACAGCGCCAGCGAGTTCGTCGCGATCGTGAACCACTTCAAGTCGAAGGGCTCCGGCTCCGGAGTCGACGCGGATCAGGGCGACGGCCAGGGCGCCTCGAACGCCTCCCGCGTCAACCAGGCCACCGCGCTCGTCGCGTTCGCCGACCGCCTCCGCACCGAGAAGGCCACCGAGCTCGTCTACCTGCTGGGCGACTTCAACGCCTACTCGAAGGAGGACCCGGTGAAGGTGATCACCGACGCCGGCTACATCGACCAGGGTGCGAAGGACGGCAAGTACTCGTACTCGTTCGACGGCGCGGTCGGCTCGCTGGACCACGTCTTCGCCTCGCCCGCGGCCGACAGGACGGTCACCGGGGTCGACACCTGGAACATCAACAGCGGCGAGTCCGTGGCACTGGAGTACAGCCGCTACGACTACAACGCGACGATCTTCTACGACACCTCGGCGTACCGCTCCAGCGACCACGACCCGGTCGTCGTCGGCCTCGACCTGCCCGAGACCCGGACGGACCCGGAGCCCGAGCCCGTCACGGTCATCGACGTCGCGACCACCGCCTCCACCAAGCGCCTCGCCGTCGTGCGGACGCTGACGGTGTCGGCGGTGAACAACGGCGACGAGACGGTCTCGATCGAGATCACGACGGCGTACGGCAGCAAGACGAAGAAGACGGTCAAGCCCGGCCAGTCGTTCACAGTCAAGACCGTGACCGTCTTCACGCCCATCAAGGCCGGCACGGCGACCATCGAGGTCACCGCGCCCGACGGCACCGAGCGCGTCTACAAGCAGGCGTACCGCGGCGCCTGATCCCGCGCGACCCCTGACCTCGACGAGCTCCGGCTCCTAGAGTTCGGGGATGCCCGAGGGAGACAGTGTGCACCGTCTCGCCGCCCGCCTCAGGCGGGCGGCGGACGGTCGCACCGTCCTCGAGGGCGAGCTGCGCTCCGGGGACGCGGCCGGCACCTCCCTCGCCGGGCTGAGGATCCTCGAGCACGACACCCACGGCAAGCACCTCCTCACCCGCTTCTCCGGCGGAACGACCCTGCACACCCACCTGCGGATGCAGGGCTCCTGGACCGTGACCGCTCCCGGCCGAGCGGTCCCCCGCTCGGTGCAGAAGGACGTCCGCGTCCGCCTCCGCCTCGACGACGACTCGACCGTGTGGGGCATCGACCTCCCGGTCGTCGAGCTCCTCGCCACCCGCGACGAGCCGCGCGCCGTCGGGCACCTCGGGCCCGACCCGCTCCGCGCGGACTGGGACGCCGACGAGGCCGTCCGGCGCCTCTCCCGCCTCCCGGACCGGCCCGTCGTCGCCGCACTCCTCGACCAGCGCTGCCTCGCGGGTCTCGGCAACCTCTGGGCCAACGAGGTCTGCTTCCTCCGCGGGGTCTGGCCCTGGCGGCCGATCGGCTCCCTCGACATCCGCGCCCTCGTGGCGACCGCGGCGAGAGGCCTCCGCGCCTCCGTCACGATCCCGGGGATATTCCAGACCACCACCGGTGACACCCGCCGCGGCGAGCGGCACTGGGTCGCGGGGCGCGCCGGGCGCCCGTGCCTGCGCTGCGGCACGACGGTGCTCGTCCGCGACGAGGTCCGCGACGACCCCGAGCAGCGCCGCACCTGGTGGTGCCCGCACTGCCAGCCGGAGCAGGCGGCCGCCCCCTGAGCCCGCGTACCGCCGCCTGAAGCCCGCGTACCGCTGCCGACGGCCCGTGCGTAGGCTGGCCGCATGACGAACGAGTGGGGAACTCCGGACCCGTCCGCCCGGCGAGACCGGTCCGCGGAGGTCGTCCCGGCGGCCGCCTCCGGCGAAGAGGTGGAGACCGCCCGCGTCGAGGACGCCGAGCGCGCGCTCGCCGTGCGCGAGGTCAAGCGGCGCCGCGACTTCCTGGGATCGGTCGGCGGATGGGCGAGCGTCTCGGCGATCACGACCGCCGTCTGGGTCGGCACAGGGGCCGACGGCTACTTCTGGCCGATCTGGCCGATGATCGGGATCGGGATCGGCGTCGTCGGCCAGGCCGCGTCGATCTGGGGTCCCGCCCGCAAGGAGATCACCGAGGCGGACATCGCCGCCGAGATGCAGCGCCGGGAGAAGCGCGGCCGCTGATCAGTCCAGGCGGCCGACCGAGGTGACGCGGACGACGGCCGCACCCTGCTCGTCCGACTCGGCGAGGTCGACGGTCGCCGAGATCCCCCAGTCGTGGTCGCCGGCCGGATCGTCGAGGATCTGCCGCACGAGCCACTGCGTCGGCTCCTCCGTGACGAGCAGCATCTTCGGCCCCCGGGCGTCGGGCCCGATGCCGATGCTGTCGTGCTCGTCGTAGTAGTCGTCCAGCGCGGCACCCCACGCGTCGGCGTCGAAGCCGGCGGCGGCGTCGAGCTCGCCGAGCGCCTCGTGGTCGTCGAGGGCGGCGAGGGTCACCCGGCGGAACATCTCGTTGCGCACCAGCACGCGGAAGGCGCGGTGGTTCGCGGTGAGGCGGCGCGGAGCGGGCGGCACGATCGCCTGGTCGGCCGCGTGGAGCGCCGGATTGACCAGCTCCTCCCACTCGTCGACCAGCGAGGAGTCGACCTGGCGCACGAGCTCGCCCAGCCACTCGATCAGGTCGTGCAGCTCCTCGTTCTTCAGCTCGTCGGGGATGGTCTGCCGGGCCGCGCGGAACGCGTCGGACAGGTAGCGCAGCACCAGTCCCTCCGAGCGGGAGAGCTTGTAGAACGCGGTGTACTCGCCGAAGGACATCGCCCGCTCGTACATGTCGCGCACGACCGACTTCGGCGAGAGCTCGAAGTCCTTCACCCACGGCTGCGCGGCGGTGTAGGTCTCGAAGGTCGCCTCGAGGAGCTCCTCGAGCGGCTTGGGGTGCGTGACGGACTCGAGCAGCTCCATCCGCTCCTCGTACTCGATCCCCTCGGCCTTCATCGCGGCGACGGCCTCGCCGCGGGCCTGGAACTGCTGGGCCCCCAGGATCGGGCGCGGGTCGTCGAGGGTCGCCTCGAGCACCGAGATCACGTCGAGCGCGAAGCTCGGCGACTCCGGGTCGAGAACGTCGAACACGGCCAGCGCGAACGGCGAGAGCGGCTGGTTGAGCGCGAAGTTCGGCTGCAGGTCGACGGTCAGGCGGATGCGGGTCACGCCGTCGGCGCCGACGCTCTGCTCGACCACTCCCGCCTCCCGCAGCGTCCGGTAGATGCCGAGCGCCCGGCGGGCCAGCTGCAGCTGCCGCTTCCACGGCTCATGGTTGTCGAAGATCAGGGCGTGCACGTTCGCGTAGGCGTCGCCGCCGCGGGCGATCACGTTCAGCAGCATCGCCGAGGTGATCGTCATGTGCGAGGTCAGCGTCTCGGGCTCGGCGTCGACGAGCTTGCGGAAGCTCGGCTCCCCCCAGCTGACGAAGCCCTGCGGTGCGCGCTTGGCGACCCACTTCCTCCGCTTCTTCGGGTCGTCGCCCATCTTGTCGAGAGCCTTCCGGTTCTCGGACTCGTGCTCGGGGGCCTGCACGACCACGGTCCCGGCGGTGTCGTACCCGGCGCGGCCGGCGCGGCCGGCGATCTGGTGGAACTCGCGGGCCGAGAGCTGGCGGGTCCGGGTGCCGTCGTACTTGGTCAGCGCGGTGAGCAGCACGGTGCGGATGGGGACGTTGATGCCGACGCCGAGGGTGTCCGTGCCGCAGATCACGCGCAGCATGCCCTGCTGGGCGAGCTGCTCGACCAGGCGGCGGTACTTCGGCAGCATGCCCGCGTGGTGCACGCCGATCCCCAGCCGGAGCAGCCGGGAGAGGGTCTTGCCGAACGCGGTGGTGAAGCGGAAGCCGCCGATCACCTCGGCGATGCGGTCGCGGTGCTCGCGGGTGGCGATGTTCGCGCTGGTGAGCGCCTGCGCACGCTCGAGAGCGGCCGCCTGCGAGAAGTGCACGACGTAGACCGGCGACTGGTTCGTCGAGAGCAGCTCCTCGATGGAGTCGTGGATCGGCGCGATCTCGTAGAAGTAGTGCAGCGGCACCGGGCGCTCCACGCCGGTGACCCGGGCGGTCTCCCGGCCCGTGCGGCGGCTGAGGTCGGCGGCGAGCGCTGTCACGTCGCCGAGGGTGGCCGACATCAGCACGAACTGCACGTGCGGGAGGGTGAGCAGCGGCACCTGCCAGGCCCAGCCGCGCGCCGGGTCCGCGTAGAAGTGGAACTCGTCCATCACGACCTGGTCGACCGGGGTGTCCTCGCCGTGCCGGAGCGCGAGGTTCGCGAGGATCTCGGCCGTGCAGCAGATGATCGGCGCGTCGGCGTTCACCGAGGAGTCGCCGGTGACCATCCCGACGTTGGAGGCGCCGAAGACGTCGACCAGCGCGAAGAACTTCTCGGAGACGAGCGCCTTGATCGGCGCCGTGTAGAAGCTGCGGCGTCCGGAGGCGAGCGCCGCGGCGTGCGCGCCGATCGCGACGAGCGACTTCCCGGTGCCGGTGGGCGTCGAGAGGATCAGGTTGGAGCCGGAGGCGATCTCGAGCATGGACTCGTCCTGCGCCGGGTAGAGCGGGAGGCCGCGCGACTCCGCCCACTCGGTGAAGGCCAGGTAGACCGCGTCGTCGTCGACGCGCCCGTCCGCGTCGGGCGTCGGCATCCGGTCGAGCAGCGTCGAGGTCATCCCCCCATCCTCCCAGCCCGTGGGCCGTCGCTCGGGTGCGATCCGTCACGGACGGCCCGTGCGCCCCCGCCTCACGGGCCGCGGGTGACGGATCGGTCCGCCGGAGCGAGGGCCCCGTCGACGAGTCCGACGACGCGGTCGGCGTCGGCCAGCACGGCGGGGTCGTGCGAGACGCAGACCACCGTCGCGCCGCGGTCCGCCTCCGCGCGCAGGACCGACCGGATCCGCTCCGCACTCGCCGAGTCGAGGCCGGTGGTGGGCTCGTCCAGGAGCAGCAGGCCGGCCCCGCGGGCGAGCCCCTGGGCGAGGAGCGCCCGCTGCCGCTGACCGCCGGAGAGCACCGCGAAGGGCTCCCGGGCGAGCGCGGCGATCTCCATCCGCTCGAGCGCGGTGGCGATCGCGTCCGCCGCGCGCGCGTCGCTGCGGCGGAGGCGGCCGAGCCGACCCCAGGTGCCCACCGCGACCACGTCGCGCACCGTCACCGGGAGGCGGTCCGGGATCGACGCCCGCTGCGGCACGAAGGCGATCGCTCCGGTGACGTCCCGCGTGCCGGACGTCAGTGGACGCACTCCCGCGATCACCTCCAGGAGCGTCGACTTGCCGGCGCCGTTCGGCCCGGCGATCACGGTCAGCGAGCGCGCGGCGACGTCGAGATCGACCCCCGCGAGAGCGCGGCGGGAGCCGAAGTCGACGTGAGCGCCTCGGAGGCGGACCGGGGGCTCGGGCAGGGGTGAGACGTCCATCCCGACGAGCGTACAGGAGTGATAACTGTTCTCATTATCGTGTACGGTCGGGCACCATGCCCAGCCTCCTCGCCGGAATCCTCGAGCCGTTCGCTCTCGACTTCCTCCAGCGCGCCCTCCTCGGCGGCGTCCTCGTCGCGGTCCTCTGCGGCGTCGTCGGCACCTGGGTGGTCCTCCGCGGGATGGCCTTCCTCGGCGAGGCGCTCGCCCACGGGATGCTCCCCGGCGTCGCCCTCGCGACGGTGCTCGGCGCGCCCGTCCTCGTGGGCGGCGCAGCCAGCGCGGTGCTGATGAGCCTCGGCATCGCGGCCCTGCAGCGGCGCGGACGACTGTCCTACGACACCAGCATCGGCCTGCTCTTCGTCGCCATGCTGGCGCTGGGGGTCATCGTGATCTCGCACTCGGGCAGCTTCGCCACGGACGCGACCTCGATCCTCTTCGGCGACATCCTCGCGATCACTCCCGTCGACATCGGGCTGCTCGCCGCCGCCGCCGGAGTCGGCCTCCTCGTCGCAGCGGCCTTCCACCGCCCGCTCGTCGCCCTGGCGCTGGATCCGCGCATCGCCGCGGTGCTCGGCCTCGGTCCGCGCTCGGCTCAGGCCGCGCTGGTCGGCCTGGTGACCCTCGCCGTCGTCGCCTCCTACCAGGCGGTCGGCTCGCTCCTCGTCGTCGGGCTCCTGCTGGCTCCCGCGGTGGCCGCCGGTCACTGGACCACGCGCATCCCGACCCGGATGCTGCTCGCGTCGATCCTCGGCGCGGCCTCCGTGCTCGTCGGCCTGCTCGTCTCCTGGCACGCGGCCACGGCCGCGGGCGCCTCGGTCGCCGGCACGGCCATCGCGGTCGCCGCGGTGTCCTGGGCGGTCCGCTCGGCCGCGTCGGCCCTCGCGTCCCGGTCGGGCCCTCAGCCGGTCGCCGCATGAGGCCCTGCCGGCACCGCTCCTCCCCCGCTCACCCTCGAAAGGACTCCGTGCACTCCCGAACCACCGCCTCCACCGTCCTCCTGGGCGCTCTCGCGCTGGGCCTGGCCGCCTGCTCGACCGATGCCTCCGCGCCGGCCGCGGACGACACGGGCTCCGGCCACGGCGCCGTCGCGAACGCCGCCGAGCTCGCCGAGCCGCGCCTGGGGCTGACGTCGATCGACCCGTCGGGCGCCGTGTCGCACCTCGACCTCCTCGACGAGACGGTCACCGGCCTCGGCACCATCGGCGCACCGAGCGCGATGACGACCGACGGCCGCTACCTCTTCGCCCAGACCGATGCGGGCGTCGAGATCGTCGACAGCGGCGTGTGGACCTGGGACCACGTGGACCACTTCCACTACTACCGCGCGGACCCCCGCCTGATCGGCACGGTCGAGGGCTCCGGGACGGCCGTCGTCGCCACGACGAACCTCTCGACCACCGGCGGAACCGGACTCTTCTTCCCCGACTCCGGCGAGGCGGTCCTCCTCGACACCGAGGCGCTGTCGAAGGGCGCGATCGTCGAGCGGTTCCGGAAGGACGTCGAGCCCGGACCCGGGATGGTCGTGCCCGTCGGCTCGTCCGCACTGGTGACCGAGGGGTCCGGATCCGGAGCGGCCGTCGCCGGCTACGACTCGGACGGCGAGCCGACGGGCCTCCGCGAGGCCTGCCCCGACCCCGCCGGGACGATCACCACCCGCGTCGGCGCCGTCATCGGCTGCTCCGACGGCGCACTCCTGGCGTCGATCGAGGACGAGGAGCTCATCGTCGAGCGGATCCCCTACCCCGCCGGCACCACCGCGCCACCCGCCGCCTCCTTCGACAACCGTGAGGGCCGCCCCACGGTCGCCGGCCTCGCCGGGGACGCGGGCATCTGGCTCCTCGACACCCGGGAGCGCTCCTGGAGCCTCCTCCCCTCTCCCGCCCCGCTGGCGCAGGTCACCGCGGTGGACGACGCGGACGAGACCGTCCTCGCCCTCGCCGCCGACGGCCGCGTGCTGGTGCTCGACGGCTCCGACGGCGCGGTCCTCGCCGAGACCGCGCCCCTCGTCGCCGACACGACCGCGGACGGCTCGCGGCCCGTCCTGATCGCCGACCAGCAGCGGGCCTACCTCAGCGCACCCGCCGAGCGGAAGCTGCACGAGATCGACTACGCGGACGGCGCGCGCCTCGCCCGCACCTTCGAGACCGCCACCGAGCCGGCCTTCACGGCGGAGACGGGCCGATGAGGCGCCGCTGGGCCCTCGCGTCCGCCGCGGCGGTCCTGCTCCTGTCGGGCTGCACGTCCGCGGAGGAGGACGAGAGGCCCCTCGTCATCGTCTCCACCAACATCCTCGGCGACGTCGTGGGCGAGCTCGTCGGCGACGAGGCGCAGGTCGTCACGCTGATGAAGCCCGACGCCGACCCGCACTCCTTCGAGATCTCGGCGCAGGAGGCGGCGCGCCTGCGCTCCGCCGACCTCGTCGTCTCGAACGGGCTCGGACTCGAGGAGGGCCTGCAGCAGCACCTCGACGAGGCCTCCGGTGAGGACGTCCCCGCGTTCGTCGCCGGCGACGCCGTCGACGTCCTCGACTACAGCGAGGGCGACGCGGAGGGGAGCCCGGACTCGCACTTCTGGACGGACCCCGGCCGGATGATCGACGTCGTCGACTCCCTCGGGCCCGTGCTCGCCGCGCTCGACGGCGTCGATCCGGCCGCCGTCCGGGACCGGACGGCCGGCTACCGCGCCGAGCTCGAGCGGCTCGACTCCGAGATGGCCGCGGCGTTCGCCGCGATCCCCGCCGAGCGCCGCGCCCTCGTCACCAACCACCACGTCTTCGGGTACCTCGCCGACCGCTTCGACTTCGACGTCGTCGGCGCCGTCATCCCGGGAGGCACGACCCTCGCGGCGCCGTCCGCCTCCGACCTCGCCGATCTCGTCGACGCGGTCGAGCAGACCGGCGTCCCCACGATCTTCGCGGAGTCCTCGTCTCCCGACCGCCTGGTCCAGGCGCTCGCGAGCGAGGCCGACATCCGCGTGAAGGTGGTCGAGCTGTTCACGGAGTCCCTGACGGGGCCCGAGGGCGGCGCTCCCGACTACCTCGCCATGATGCGCGTCAACACGCAGCGCATCGCCACCGGGCTCTCCCCGTGAGCCCTCCGATCCACCACCAGGAAGAAGAAGCACCCATGCAGAATCCCCACGTCCGGCGGGCGGGCCTCGGCCTGATCGCCGCCTGCTCGATCACGGTCCTCGCGGCCTGCTCGTCGAGCTCGACCCCGGCCGCCGAGTCCTCGGCGTCCACCGCACCGGCCACCGAGGCCGCGGCGGCCGCCGGCGCCCGCGTCGCCGTCGCCTACGAGGGCGGCATCCTCGTCCTCGACGGCGAGACCCTCGAGACCGTCGCGGACATGGACTCCGAGGAGTTCACCCGCCTCAACCCCGCCGGCGACGACCGCCACGTCATGGTCACCATGAGCGAGGGGTTCCAGCTCCTCGACACCGCCGCCGGCACCGGCGGCGAGCCGGAGCTGACGGACATCGTCTTCCCCGCGGACACCCCGGGCCACGTCGTCCGGCACGCCGGGAAGACCGTCCTCTACGCCGACGGCACGAGCGACACGACCGTCCTCGAGACCGCCGACCTGGCGTCCTCGGACGGGATGCCCGAGACCGAGACCATCCCGGGAGTCGAGGCGCACCACGGCGTCTCGATCGTCCTCGAGGACGGCACCTTCCTCACCACGGTCGGTGATGCCGACGGGCGCACCGGCATCGAGGTGCGCGACGCCTCCGGCGCCGTGACGGCCACGAACGACCAGTGCCCCGGAGTCCACGGAGAGGGCACGGCCGAGAACGAGGTCGTCGTCTTCGGCTGCGAGAACGGCGCCCTGGTCTACGACGGCGGCGAGATCACGAAGCTCGAGGCTCCGGACCAGCCGTACGGCCGCATGGGCAACGCCTGGGTCAGCGAGACCAGCCCGATCATCGTCGGCGACTACAAGGACGACCGCGACGCCGAGGGCTACCTCCTGCACCGCGTGGCGCTGATCGACACCGAGGCGAAGACCCTCGACGTCGTCGACCTGCCCGAGGGCGTCGAGTACACCTTCCGCGGCGTCGCCCGCGGCCCCGACGACCTGGCGTACATGATCGCCTCGGACGGCGCGATCCACGTCCTCGACCCCGAGACCGGCGAGCTGACCGCCTCCTACCCCGTCGTCGACGCCTGGGAGAGCCCGGTCGAGTGGCAGGACCCGCACCCCGCGATCACGGTCGCCGGGGACATCGCCTACGTGACCGACCCGCCCGCCGACAGCATCCACGCCGTCGACCTCACCACGGGAGAGGTCGTCGCCACGGGCGAGCTCGACGTCACGCCGAACGAGATCGCCGTCGCCGCGAGCTGACCATCGGCACCGAGGAGGGGCGCGGGGCCGTGGGCTCCGCGCCCCTCCTGTTCACCTGGAGGGGCCAGGATCTCCGCATGACGACCGACTTCGATCTCGACCAGGTGGTGCGCGACGTGACCGCGAACGTGCGCAAGAAGTTCCCCGACCACTCCGAGGAGCAGGTCGCGCCGCTCGTGCGCGAGGAGCTCGCGGACCTGCAGGACCGGCCCGTGCAGGACTACCTGACGGTGCTCACGGAGCGAGCGGTCAAGCGCCGCCTCAAGCGCGAGGCGCGCGGGGAGTAGACCGGGTCAGGCGAGCGCCCGCTCGATCGACGCCCGCAGCGCCGGAGCCGGCCGGAACGCGCCCGCCTCCTCCGCCTCGAGGAGCGCCTGCGCGTCCGCCGGGCTGTGCTCGCGGTACCAGCGGTCGACCGGGACGCCGTGCCCGGGCCGGCTCAGGACCTCGACGGCGTCGCCCGCCTCCACCGATCCGCGGTGCAGCACCCGCAGGTACGCGCCGGTGCGCCCCTCGTCGGCGAAGCGCTTCACCCACTGCGGCTCTCCGAGGGCCCGCTGGAACGTCGCGCACGGCGTCCGCGGCATCGTCACCTCGACCTCGACCGCCTCGCCGATCCGCCAGCGCTCGCCGATCGCGGCTCCGCTCACGTCGAGGCCCGCGATCCGCAGGTTCTCGCCGAACATCCCCGCGGCAACCGGCCGCCCCAGGCGCTCCGCCCACCAGAGCGCGTCCTCGTCGGAGTAGGCGTAGAGCGCCTTGTCGAGGCCGCCGTGGTGCGCGCGATCGGCCTGCACGTCGCCGTAGAGGCCCAGGTCGCGCACTCCGACGGGACCCTCGACCGGCCGCTTGTCGATCGCGGTCACGCCGACCGTGCCGGAGTCGGGCAGGAGGCGGGCGACGCGGCACACGGCGAGCAGGCGGGGCATGCCGCCATGGTGCCAGCACTAGGCTCGCCGCGTGCGCGACGCGACCGCTCCTCCCCGGCTCGACCCCCTCCTCCTCGACGGCCTCGCCGAGGGGTACGCCGGGGACACGGGCGCCCGGGAGCACGCCGAAGGGCTGCGCTTCGCCGGCACCGACCTCACCGGCGCCGATCTCACCGCGGCCTCCTTCAGCGAGTGCGCGCTGGAGGGAGTGGTCCTGGACGGCGCCCAGCTGCGGGCCGCGTCGATCGCGGAGTCGCGGCTCGAGCGGCTGGACGTCCCCGGGCTCTCGGCGCCGCGGAGCCGGCTCCGATCCGTCGAGCTGCTCGCCTCGCGGCTGGGCTCGGCCGAGCTCTACGAGAGCACCTGGGAGCAGGTGCGCGTGGCCGACTGCAAGCTCGGCTACCTGAACCTCCGCGGAGCCGCGGTGCGCGACGTGCTGCTCGAGCGCTGCACGATCGACGAGCTCGACCTGGCGGGTGCGACCGGCACGCGGCTGCGCCTGGTCGACTGCGACGTCCGCTCCCTCGATCTCTCCCGGGCCCGGATCGAGCACCTCGATCTGCGCGGCGCCGAGCTGCACGTGCTCACCGGGCTGGACGGCCTCCGCGGCGCCACCCTCTCCGAGCTGCAGCTCAGCCTGCTGCTGCCGCTGTTCGCGGAGCACTTCGGGGTGCGGGTGGGCTGAGCTGCCGGTCCGCCTAGCGCCGGCGGGCGATCAGCCGCGTCAGAGCGCGGCGGCCGAGGAGGAACACGGCCAGCACGACGGCCGTCACGATCACGAAGCTCCACTGCACGCCCTGCCCGGAGGCGATCCGCAGGAGCATCCCGCCCGCGACGGTCACCGCCCAGACGACGAGCCCGGCGGGCACGATCCGGTCCGGGGAGCGCCACGAGCGCGTGACGACCCAGCCGAGCAGGAGCGCCGCCAGGAACGGCCAGAGCGTGGTGAGCAGGCCGATCAGCGCCGACCCCTCGTCGTGGCTCCCGCGGCCGATCAGCACGAAGACCAGGACGAGCACGGCGTCGAGGCCGAGGCCGAGCCCCGCGTGCCGGGTCATGCGGGCTCCGTCACGAAGTCGATGAGCTGCTCGACCCGGCCCAGCAGCGCCGGCTCCAGGTCCTGGAAGGTGCGCACCCGGCCGAGGATGCGCTGCCAGGCGCGCGCGATGTCGGCCTGCTCCTCGTGCGGCCAGCCGAGCGCCTCGCAGATCCCGTGCTTCCACTCGGTTCCGCGCGGGATCTCGGGCCAGCGCTCCAGGCCGATCCGGCCGGGCTTCACGGCCTGCCAGACGTCGATGTAGGGGTGGCCGACGACGAGGACGTGGGCGCCGTGCGGACCGGCGGCGACCTGCTCGGCGATCCGCGACTCCTTCGAGCCGCGCACCAGGTGGTCGACGAGCACGCCGATGCGGCGCCCCGGACCGGGCCGGAACCCGCGCACCAGCTCGTCGAGGTTGTCGACGCCCTCGATGTACTCGACGACGACGCCCTCGACCCGCAGGTCGTGGCCCCAGACCTTCTCGACCAGCTCGGCGTCGTGCCGACCCTCGACGTAGATGCGGCTGGGCAGGGCGACCCGCGCCTTCGCGTCGGCGACGTGGAAGGAGCCGGAGGCGGAGCGCGCGCGACCGAGGCCGGCGTCGCGCTTCAGCCCGGGCGCCTTCAGCGACACGGGCTTCCCCTCGAGGAGGAACCCGGGCCCCAGCGGGAACACGCGGACCTTGCCGAACCGGTCCTCCAGCCGCACCATCCGCAGCTCCACGCCGAGCACGGCACCCACGAAGCCGGAGGCGACCTCCTCGACCACCAGATCGCGCTCGGCCTCGACCACCGCCACCTCGACCCTGCCGCGGGCGCGCCAGTCGCCGGCGAGCACGTCCTGTCCGTACCTGTCCTCGTCCATCGCACCGAGGGTAGCCGGAGGCGCGCGGGGCGCCGCGCGGACACGGCGCATGCACCTCTGCTTACATGAGCAGATGACCGAGGACCTCGAACCCGCCGCCGAGCTCTTCAAGGTGCTGTCCTCCTCCTCCCGGCTGCGCCTGCTCCGGGCCCTCGCCGAGGAGACGTCGACGGTCGGGCGGCTGGCCGAGGTGACCGGGCTCTCGCAGCCGCTGGTCTCGCAGCACCTGCGGATGCTCCGCACCGCCGGGCTGGTCGCGGTCGAGCGCGTGGGCCGCGAGGCGCACTACTCCGTCGCCGACACCCACGTCACGCACATCGTCGACGACGCTGTCCGGCACGCCCTGGAGGGGTGACCTCCGTCCCTGTCGGGAACGATGATCGCTCTCGATTAGGCGCATCCATTGCAATGCGTTTATGGATCTGGTCGACTGGAGCCCGTCGCGTCCGCGGCCCCCGCATCCAGAAAGGCAGCACCATGAGCACCACCGATCTCCACGCCGAGCACCCCGTCACCGAGCACGAGCACGGCGAGGGCTGCGGCCACCCGGCCGTGCAGCACGAGGACCACGTCGACTACGTCCACGGCACGCACCACCACGCCCTGCACGGCGACCACTACGACGAGCACGAGTCGGAGGCCGAGCACTCGACCGCCGACCACGAGCACGGCGACGCCTGCGGGCACGAGACCGTGCAGCACGACGACCACGTGGACTTCGTCCACGACGGCCACAAGCACGCCGCTCACGCCGGCCACTACGACGAGCACTGAGGCCGTGCGCGACGGGAGGGCTCGCACCCTCCCGTCGGCGCTCAGCCCTGACGGGCCTTGAAGCGCGGGTTCAGCTTGTTGATCACGAAGACGCGGCCCCGGCGGCGGACCACCTGCGAGCCGGGCTGCGCCTTCATCGACCTGAGGGAGTTGCGGACCTTCACGGATGCTCCTGTCGTTAATGAGAACTGTTATCGATAGAGTAGCGGTCCATGGAGCCCCACCACCCCGCACCCCCCGTCCTCGCCGTCACCCTCGTCAGCGCGACCGACCCCCAGGACGCCGGGCGGACCGCCGCGCTCCTCGCCGGCAGGCCCGAGTCCCGGATCGCCTTCGAGGTCGATCCGCCCGGCGCCGACGGTCCCGCTCTCGCCGAGGAGCTCCACCGGCGCCTCGCGGCCGACGCCGACGACGGCCACCGCGGTCACACGGTCGTCGCCCTCGATGGCCAGGCCGACCCGCTCGAGATCGGACTCGTGCTCGAGCACCTCTGCGCGCAGCGGCATCCCGCCTATACCCGCATCGCGATCCTCGACGTGGTCGCCGTGACGTCGACGGAGGAGATCCTGCGCGTGCTCTGCGGCGGCGCGGGCCCCTCCTTCGACTCGGCGGAGCGCCTCGCCGCCCGCCTGGAGTTCTCGAGCCTCGTCGCCCTCGCCGAGCCCCTCTCCGAGAGCGACCCCGAGCGGACCGCACTCGTCCGCGACCTCCTGCGAGCACTCGCCCCCACCGCCGATCTCCTCCCCGCCGGTGAGCTCCCGGCGGCGCCACGGAGGCTCCACCCCCGGCGCGCGCACGCGATCGCCTCCTCGATGGGCTGGCAGTGCGCCCTCAACGGGACCTCGCGGCGCCGCGCCTCGGGCACGACCGTCGAGGAGTTCGTGTTCCGCGATCCGCTGCCCTTCCACCCCGGCCGCCTGAGCACGGCGGTCCACGGGGAGCTGGTGGCGGAGAAGGTGGGCCGCATCCTCCGCTCCCGCGGCCTGGTGCGCCTGGCGACGCGCGCCGACCGGGTCGGCTCGTGGTCGGTCGCCGGCGACGTGCTGACGCTGGACCCGACCAGCCTGCTCAGCTGGGACGAGGACGCGCCTCTCGGCCAGGAGCTCGCCTTCTTCGGGACGGGCCTGGACACCGGGAGGCTGACCGCCGTCCTGCAGAGCTGCCTGCTCACCCCCGAGGAGCTGCTGGTCGGCCCCGCCGCCTGGGCGGAGTACGCGGACCCGTTCCCGCGCTAGGTGGACGAGCACCGGAACTGAACCGAGCGCCCTCCGTCGCGCGGGACTCGACGAGAGCGACCCGCCAAGGACACCATTAGGCGAATGGTCCTCCGAACGCGCCATCGGACTTCTGGAACCCGCCCGATCATTCATGATCTGCGATAACCCTGCAATTGTGACTGGTGTCAAAGATGACGTTGAGAGAAGGAGATGTTCTTGCCAGGCACCAGAAGATCGGTTCGAGCGCTGCTCATGGGCACCGTACTTGCTTTCACTTCATTGGTCGCGACACCTGCGACGGCCGATCCGGGAGTCGTCACAGCGACCCGAACAGCAGAATCGACAATGCAATCTTTCGGCTTGCTCACGCCTATCGCCGCCTCCAGTGAACGCGCCGCTCGACTAGGCTCCGAATCAGAGCACCTGGAGCCGAGCGGCTCCCTCTCGACGAAGTCCGGCCTCACGGTCGAATACAGGAACCACAGCGTCGGCATCACTCCAGGAACCGCTGTCCGATCGGCGAGCGTCGGGCCTTCAGGCGCGCTCGTCTACAACATGAGCGACTCCTACGATTACGCGTTCACAGGGGCAGGCCATGTTCTCAATGCGGGCTTTGCTCTCATCAAGGACTAGGCAGCCCCATCTGATTACAGATTCGACGTGACCGTGGATGGAGAACCCGCCATCCTTGAGTTCATCGACCACTCGGTTGCGGTGAAGGATTCACACGGACGGACCGTCAACTTCATAAATCCGGCCTGGGCCTCAGATTCCACCGGCGCTCCTGTCAGGACCAGTTTCTCGATCGACGGCGGCACGCTGGTGCAGAGAGTGCATCACACGGGCGCATCCTATCCCGTGGTCGCCGACCCCAGCCTCGCCTGTGACATCGCATTCTGTACAATCATGCTCAACAGAACCGAGACGAAAACCGCGTCGCAATCTACCGCAGCAGCGGCAGGATTACTGTGCGGATCAATGACGGCCGCATTCGCCGCCCTCGGAGCGGTGTGCGGCGCTTACGGCGCCGTATTCCACGTCGCCGCAGTTCAAGCGAACAACTCTGGCCAGTGCCTCGGCGCACGCTACCTCACTATAGGTGGCTCTCTGCACCCGGTCATCCAGCGCTGTTAGAGCGCGCGAAGAACAGCGAAGGAGATTCAATGGCCTCTGATCACGATCTCAGTCGGGCGATACGCCGAGAATTGCGCAATCCCATCCTTGGAGGATTGGCGCTTCTGCTGTTCGGCGGTACAGCGGTTCTATTGCTTCTGTTCTGGTTCACCGATGCACGCGCCGTTCTCACGCCCTTCGTCGGGCCTGGAACGGGACTGGTCCTCACTGCTTTTACCGTGGAGGTAGCTCGACGCGCTAGGAGGCGCATGCGCGCGGAGGAGCGGGAGAGCTGACATCGGAGCCTCGATCGACGGAGATTCTCGTCGCGCCATTGAGCGGCGAAAATCTCCGTCGCCGGTGGAGGACATTCCGTGTCTGACCAGCCCGGCCGGTATACGCCAACCGGAGTCGAACGATCGGACTATCCAATTTGGGATGCAACCGACATCTACGGCAAACGAAGAGTGATCGACGGAGGGGACGCAGCGCGGCCGTCCACCGTGCGGAGACGACGGGCGACCGCAGCGCCGACGGGCTCCGGGACGCACGGAGCCGACCGTGCGCCGGGAGTGTGACGCGCGGAGGCTCCCTCCGGGCGGCGGGTGAGTAGGCTGACCGGACAGCACGTGCTCCGGGGTCGGTGGGAATTCCGAACCGGCGGTCACAGTCCGCGAGCCGCAGCCCCTCGAGAGGGGCGGCGGTTGACCTGGTGGAACTCCAGGACCGACGGTGAAAGTCCGGAGGAGAGGCAGCACGAGCGTCGCGCATCACCGCGCGATGCTGAGCGACGGTGCCCGCGCACCGTCGATCGAGACCCCGGAGTTCGGCGACGAACGGAAGAACCGGGAATGACGATCGACTACGAGCACGCGATGCGCCGGGCGCTGGCGCTCGCCGAGCGCGGGCCCGCCCGCGGACCCAACCCGCGCGTGGGCTGCGTGATCCTCGCGCCCGACGGCACCGTCCTCGGCGAGGGCTGGCACCACGGAGCCGGCACCGCGCACGCCGAGGTCGACGCCCTGTCGCACGTCGCGGCGGGCGCCGCTGACGGCGCGACGGCCGTCGTCTCGCTCGAGCCGTGCGACCACACCGGGCGCACGGGCCCCTGCAGCCGCGCCCTGATCGAGGCGGGCGTCTCCCGCGTCGTCTACGCCGTGCCGGACCCGGGCGAGCGCTCGGCCGGCGGCGGTCGCACCCTCCGCGAGGCCGGCGTCGAGGTGATCGAGGGCGTGCTCTCCGAGGAGGGAGAGCAGTTCCTCCACCCGTGGCTCACCGCGACCCGCCTGCACCGCCCCTTCGTCACGCTCAAGTGGGCCTCGACCCTCGACGGCCGCACCGCGGCGGCGGACGGCAGCAGCCGCTGGATCACCGGAGCGGCGGCCCGTCAGCGCGTGCACGAGCAGCGTGCCGCGCACGACGCGATCCTCGTCGGCACCGGGACCGTCCTCGCCGACGATCCCGCGCTCACCGCCCGCCGCGACGGAGGCGAGCTCCTCGCCCACCAGCCGGTGGCCGTCGTCGTCGGCACGCGCCCCGTGCCGCCGGGCGCCCGCCTGCACGAGCACCCCCGCGCCGTCGTGGTCGAGCGCACCCGCGACCTCGCCGCGGTCCTCGCGCACCTCTACTCCGCCGAGATCCGCAGCGTCTACGTCGAGGCCGGACCGACCCTCGCCTCCGCGCTCGTCGCCGCCGGACTGGTCGACGAGTACCTCGTGTTCCTCGCGCCCGCGCTCCTCGGGGGCCCCCGCCTCGCGCTCGGCGACCTCGGCGTGGAGAGCATCGGCGGGGCCCGGCGCCTCTCCCTCCGCTCGGTCGAGATCCTCGGCGACGACCTCCTCGTGACCGCGCGCCCCGACGTCCTCCCCGCGGGCGGTGCCGGCACCCCGGCCCGCCTCCCCCACGCCCTGCAGATGGAGACCCACTGATGTTCACCGGAATCATCGAGGAGAAGGGCGTCGTGACCGCAGTCGAGGCGGGCGCCGACGCGATCCGCCTCAGCATCCGCGGGCCGCTCGCCGTCGAGGGCGTGCGGCACGGCGACTCGATCGCGGTCTCGGGCGTCTGCCTCACCGTCGTCGAGCACACGGACGAAGGCTTCACCGCCGACGTCATGGCGCAGACCCTGCGGATGTCGACCCTCGACACCGTGGGTGTCGGCGACCCCGTGAACCTCGAGCGCGCCGCGCTGGTGGGCGACCGGCTCGGCGGCCACATCGTCCAGGGCCACATCGACGGCACGGCGACGCTGCTCGCGATCGCACCGGGCGAGGCCTGGCGGGTGCTGCGGTTCTCGCTGCCGGCGGAGATCGCTCCGCTCGTCGTCGACAAGGGCTCGATCGCGGTCGACGGCGTCTCGCTGACCGTCTCGGCGATCAGCCCCGCCGCCGACCCGGAGCAGTGGTTCGAGGTCTCGCTGATCCCCGAGACGCTCGCCGTCACCACGCTGGGCGCGCGCGCGATCGGCGATCGGGTCAACATCGAGACCGACGTCCTGGCCCGCCACGTCGAGCGGATGCTCGCACTGCGCTCGATCGCGGAGGCCCGCTCATGAGCCTCGCCACCATCCCCGAGGCCGTCGAGGCGCTGCGCGCCGGGCGCCCGATCATCGTCGCGGACGACGAGGGCCGCGAGAACGAGGGCGACGTCATCGTCTCGGCCCAGCTCGCCAGCCAGGAGACGATCGCCTGGATGGTCCGCCACTCCTCCGGGTTCATCTGCGCGCCGATGACCAACGAGATCGCCGACCGCCTCGCCCTGCCGCTGATGGTGGTCGAGAACGAGGACCCGCGCGGCACCGCCTACACGCTGTCCGTCGACGCGGCCGACCGGCTCTCCACCGGCATCAGCGCCTCCGACCGCGCGCACACCCTCCGCGTGCTGGCCGACCCCGAGGCGACCCCCTCCCGCCTGAACCGCCCCGGCCACATCCTGCCGCTGCGCGCCGTCGACGGCGGCGTGCGCGAGCGCGACGGGCACACGGAGGCGGCGGTCGACCTGATGAAGCTCGCCGGCCTGTACCCCGTGGGCGCGATCTCCGAGATCGTCGCCGAGGACGGCGAGATGATGCGGCTGCCCGGGCTGATCGCTCTCGGCGAGCGCGAGGGCGTGCCGGTGACCACGGTCGCGGCCCTCATCGCGTACCTGCAGGAGTTCCACTGCGACGCGGAGGTGCCCGTCACGGTCGCGGTCCCGG
Source organism: Rathayibacter sp. AY1D1 (assembly GCF_002932635.1). Classification (NCBI taxonomy): domain Bacteria; kingdom Bacillati; phylum Actinomycetota; class Actinomycetes; order Micrococcales; family Microbacteriaceae; genus Rathayibacter; species Rathayibacter sp. AY1D1. The sequence continues at coordinate 43,096 of NZ_PSVY01000009.1, read as the reverse complement.
AGAGCGCGCGGGTGAGCTTCGAGGTCGAGACCACGGTGCCGACCACCCACGGCCCGTTCCGCATCCGCGCCTACCGCGACCGGCAGACCGGAGCGGATCACGTCGCGATCCTCGCGGGAGAGGTCGCCGCGGGGCGGCCCGCACTGGTGCGCGTGCACTCCGAGTGCCTGACCGGCGAGGCGTTCGGCTCGCTGAAGTGCGAGTGCGGACCCCAGCTCGACGCCGCCCTCGACACGATCCAGCGGGACGGCGGCGTCGTCGTCTACCTCCGCGGGCACGAGGGCCGGGGCATCGGCCTGATCAACAAGCTGCGCGCTTACCGCCTGCAGGAGGACGGACTCGACACACTCGACGCGAACCTCGCCCTCGGGCTCCCCGCCGACGCGCGGGACTACGGAGCGGCGGTCGGGATCCTCGAGGACCTCGGCCTCACCGAGGTGCGCCTGCTCACCAACAACCCCGAGAAGGTCCGCCAGCTCACCGACCGCGGCATCGTCGTCGCCGAGCGCGTGCCGCTCGTCGTCGGGGTCGGCGCCTTCAACGAGGGCTACCTCGAGACCAAGCGCGACCGCATGGGCCACACCCTCGACAGCGTCCTCGACCACGACCCCCTCGACGCCGGGATCTCCGGCCTCGCCCTCGACGCCGGGATCGCCGGCGCCACCACGAAGGAGTAGCAATGGCCGGTAGCGGCGCCCCCACCACCTCCCCTCTCGACGGCGCGGGACTGCGCGTCGTCGTCATCGCGGGGACCTGGCACGAGCAGATCAGCGACGGTCTGATCGCCGGAGCGAGCCGAGCCCTCGACGAGGCCGGAGCGTCCTGGTCGCTCGTGCGCGTGCCCGGCTCGTTCGAGCTGCCCGTCGCCTCGAAGGCGGCCCTGGAGGCGGGGGCCGACGCGGTCGTCGCCCTCGGCGTGATCATCCGCGGCGGCACCCCGCACTTCGAGTACGTCTCGGACGCCGCCACCTCCGGGCTCACCACCGTCTCGATCCTGACGGGCAAGCCGGTCGGCTTCGGCGTGCTCACCCTCGACACCGAGCAGCAGGGCATCGATCGCGCGGGCCTTCCCGGCTCGAAGGAGGACAAGGGGCGCGAGGCGGCCGAGGCGGCGGTCTCGACCGCTCTGCTCCTCCGCTCGCTGCGCAGCTGAACCACTGCGGGCGGCCCCCGTCCTGGGGCCGCCCGCACACGAACCTGGGAGAACACGGAGTAAAGTGGTCGGGTCGTCACGAGCGACCCCTCTCTCCTCCCCCTCGCCCCAGCGGTCCGCGACGCCCGATCGACGCCCCGCCCCGCCGGCTCAGGGGGAGTCGCCGTCCACACGGAGCCTCTCCCTCATGTCTTCTCCCGCCGTCTCCGACGCGCCAGCAGCCGCCCCGCAGAACTCCCGCGGCCGCGTCATCCTCGCCAGCCTCATCGGCACCTCGATCGAGTTCTACGACTTCTACGCCTACGCGACCGCCGCGGTCCTGGTCTTCCCGTCGCTCTTCTTCGTCAACGAGGACCCGGCCACGGCCCTCCTCGCCTCCTTCGCCGTCTTCGGCGTCGCGTTCATCGCGCGCCCGATCGGGTCGATCATCTTCGGCCACTTCGGCGACCGCATCGGCCGCAAGGGCACCCTCGTCGCCTCGCTGCTCACCATGGGCGTCGCGACCTTCCTGATCGGCTGCCTGCCCACCGCGCTCACGCCCGGCTGGGAGTTCCTCGCTCCGTTCCTGCTCGTCGTGATGCGCTTCTGCCAGGGCCTCGGCCTCGGCGGCGAGTGGTCCGGAGCCGCGCTGCTCGCGACCGAGAACGCACCGGCCGGCAAGCGCGCCATCTACGGCACCTTCCCGCAGCTGGGCGCACCGATCGGCTTCATCGTCGCCAACGTCCTGTTCCTGGTGCTCGCGAGCACGATGAGCGACGAGACGTTCGCGGCCTGGGGCTGGCGCGTGCCGTTCCTGGCGAGCGCCGTGCTCGTGATCATCGGGCTCTACGTGCGGTTCAAGCTCGTCGAGACGCCCGCGTTCCAGAAGGTCGTCGAGAAGGGCGAGGTCGCCAAGCTGCCCCTCGCCCGCGTCTTCGTCACCAGCTGGCGCCCGCTCATCCTGGGCACCTTCATCATGCTGGCGACCTACGTGCTCTTCTACCTGATGACCACGTTCACGCTGACCTACGGCACCTCACCCGTCGACGGCGCGGTTCCGGGCCTCGGCTACACGCGCAACGACTTCCTCGTCATGCTGATCGTCGGCGTGGTGTTCTTCGGGATCTTCACGCTCGTCTCCGGCCCGCTCGCGGAGCGCTTCGGCCGCCGGCGGACGCTGCTCGTGGTGACCGCGGCGATCCTCGTGTTCGGCCTGCTCTTCGTGCCCCTGTTCAGCGCCGGCTTCGCGGGCGTCATGGCCGTCCTGATCCTCGGCTTCACGCTGATGGGCCTGACCTTCGGCCCGATGGGCGCCGTCCTCCCCGAGCTGTTCCCGACCAACGTCCGCTACACCGGCTCGGCGATGGCGTACAACCTCGCGTCGATCCTCGGAGCGGCCCTCGCGCCGATCATCGCGGTCGCGCTGTGGAGGGCGGCGGGCGGCAGCACCGTGCTGGTCGGCCTCTACCTCAGCGCCGCGGCCGTGCTGACGCTGATCGCGCTCCTGCTCTCCAAGGAGACGAAGAACGCGTCGTACCACGACAACGTCTCGTAGGACTCCCTGCAGAGGACGGCCCGACGGGATCCCCCGGCGGGCCGTCCGCGTCTCCGCTCCCTCCCTGAGCACCGGGCCCGCCCTCTGGCGGCCTGCTCGCAGCGACGACGGGGCAGAATGGACGGCGATGAGCACCACCACCTCCCGGCGCGGCGGACGACGACCCTCCCGCGACGACGGACCCCGCGCCTCCTTCTCGCAGCTCGTGCCCTACCTGCTCGAGCACCGCGGCATCCTCTCGGTCGTCGTGGTCCTCAGTCTGTTCGGAGCGGCGGCGAGCCTCGGCCAGCCCCTGCTCGTCGGCCAGGTCATCACCCGGGTCCAGTCCGGTCTCGATCTCGGCCCGCTCGTGTGGGCCCTCGTCGGCCTGGTCGTGGCCTCCGGGCTCATCTCGGGCTTCGCGCACTACCTGCTCCAGCGCACCGGCGAGGGGATCGTGCTCTCGAGCCGCCGCCGCCTCGTCGCACGGCTGCTGCGCCTCCCCATCCGGGAGTTCGACGCGCGCCGCACCGGCGACCTCGTCTCGCGCGTCGGCTCCGACTCCACGCTCCTGCGCGCGGTGCTGACCCAGGGGCTCGTCGACTCGATCGCGGGCTCCCTCGTCTTCGTCGGCGCGATCATCGCGATGGCCGTCATCGACTGGGTGCTGCTGCTGATCATCGTGGCGGTGGTGGCGGTGGCCCTCGGGCTCGCGCTGACCCTCGGCCGCGGCATCCGCACCGCCAGCCGCAAGGCGCAGGAGAAGGTCGGCGATCTGGCCGCGGCCGTCGAGCGCGCCATCAGCGCCGTCCGGACGATCCGTGCCGCCGGAGCCACCGATCGCGAGATCGCGGTCGTCGACCAGCACGCGACGGAGGCGTACCGCCTCGGGATCCGCGTCGCGCACGTCTCGGCCCTCGTGGTGCCGGTGGCGGGGATCGCCATGCAGGTCGCCTTCCTCGCCGTCCTCGGCGTCGGCGGCTACCGCGTCGCGTCCGGCGCGATCGACATCGCCCAGCTGGTCTCGTTCATCCTCTTCCTCTTCATGATGGTGATGCCGCTCGGCAACTTCATCGGCGCCATCACCTCGGTGAACTCGGCGCTGGGCGCCCTCGGCCGCATCCAGGAGATCATCGACCTGCCGATCGAGGGCGACGGCGACGCCTCCGCGGGCGGCCTCGGCGCCGGCGTGGCGGAGGAGGCCATCTCCTTCGAGGACGTGGTGTTCTCCTACGAGGAGGGCGCCGTGCCCGACGCGGCGGCCGTAGCGGACGAGCGCGACCGCACCGTCCTGCGCGGCGTCTCCTTCACCGTGCCGCGCGGCAAGCGCACCGCCCTGGTCGGGCCGTCGGGAGCGGGCAAGAGCACGATCCTCGCCCTCATCGAGCGGTTCTACGACCCGGAGACCGGCGTCGTCCGACTCGGCGGTGTCGACATCACGGCCATCGACCGCGACGCGCTCCGCGCGCAGATCGGCTACGTCGAGCAGGACGCCCCGGTCCTGGCCGGCACCATCCGCGAGAACCTCGTCCTCGGCCGCCCCGACGCCGACGACGCCGACTGCCTCCGGGTGCTCGAGGCGGTGAACCTGACCGACGTGCTCGAGCGCAACCCGCTCGGCCTGCACGCGCCGGTGGGCGAGAGCGGAGTGATGCTCTCGGGCGGTGAGCGTCAGCGCCTCGCGATCGGCCGCGCGCTCCTGGCGGCCCCGCCGATCCTGCTGCTGGACGAGTCCACGTCGAGCCTCGACGGACTCAACGAGCAGCGCCTGCGCCTGGCGATCGACGCGGTCGCCGAGAACCGGACCCTGCTGGTGATCGCGCACCGCCTGTCGACGGTGGTCGATTCCGACCGCATCGTCGTGCTGCAGAAGGGCGAGGTCGTGGGAGTCGGCACCCACTCCGAGCTCGTCGAGTCGACGCCGCTCTACCGGGACCTCGCCAAGCACCAGCTGCTCGTCTGACGGACGCCGCAGCGGCGTCTCGCGACCGCCGCTGCCTCATGCCGGTCGACCAGCCGCGCAGCGGCGTGTCGAGACGCCCGCACGTCTCGCCCGGCAGCCTGCGCCCGCTCGTCCCTCAGCGCGGCGGCAGCCGCAGGGCCCCGTCGAGCCGGATGGTCTCGCCGTTGATCATGGGGTTCTCGACGATGTGCCGCACCAGGGCCGCGAACTCCTCGGGGCGTCCGAGGCGGGCCGGATGCGGCGTCGCCGAGCCGAGCGCCTCGCGGGCCCTGTCCGGCAGCCCGGCGAGCAGGGGCGTGTCGAACGTGCCCGGTGCGATCGACACCACGCGCACGAGCCGGGCCGCGAGCTCGCGCGCGAGCGGCAGGGTCATCGCCGCCACGGCTCCCTTCGACGCGGCGTAGGCCGCCTGTCCGATCTGCCCCTCGAAGGCGGCGACGGAGGCGGTCGTGACCAGGACTCCCCGCTCCCCATCGATCGGCTCCCGCTCGGCGATCGACGCCGCGGCGAGGCGCAGCACGTTGAGCGTCCCGGTCGTGTTGATCCGCAGCACCCGGTCGAACTGCTCGAGCGGCAGCGGCCCGTCGCGTCCGAGCAGCCGCCCGGGTGTGGCCACGCCCGCACAGCTCACGGCGACGCGCAGCTCCCCCGCCGCCTCCACGGCGCGCGAGACGGCGTCCGGATCGAGGACGTCCCCGGCGATCAGCTGCACGGAGGCGGGCAGACGCGCGGCCTCCACCGCGTGCGGCAGGTCGAGCACGACCACGTGCGCTCCTGCGGCGTCGAGCGCCGTCGCCGTCGCGGCTCCCAGTCCGGATGCTCCCCCCGCGATCAGCGCGGACGTCCCCTCGAGTCGCACGGTCAGCCCGCCGGAGCGGGGGTGGAGTCGGCGTCGGGCTCGTCGGTCGGCTCGCTGCCGGGCTCCCCCGTCGGATCACTGCTCGGCTCTCCGGACGCGAGTGCCTGCGCCGAGCAGTCGGTCAGGGTGGCGTCGTAGGCGTCCCGGGCGCGCTGCGCCGCCACGCGGACCTCCTCCTCCGCGAGCGGGCTCGCGAGCGGCGGCCGGTCGCTCAGGCTGTAGCGGGCGAGGCAGTCGCTGATCAGGCGGGTCATGCGCGCGCCGCTCTCGGGATCGGCTGTGCCGGTGGGCGCCGGGGCGGCGGTCGCGACGGAGCCCGAGTCGCGGACGGTCCCGTCCGGCACCTCCGCGGCGGGACCGGAGCAGGCGGTGAGGCTCAGTGCGAGCGCGACTCCGACGAGCAGCGCGACGGGCGGGCGGAGCGTCGTGCGCAGGAGCATGGACGACCTCGTTCGTGACGGCTGCGGGCAGGAGTGCGGCCACGGTAGCGCAGTCGATGCTTCCGGCGAGCGCTGGGCGCGCTCTCACGCCCCAGTGGCACCCCCAACGGGGCACAGGCGCGCCTCTCAGGAGGGCTCGGCGAGCGCCCACATCGCGACCGCCGACGCCGCGGCGACGTTGAGCGAGTCGATCCCGTGCCGCATCGGGATCTGGACGGCGACATCGGCGGCGGCGAGCGCGTCGGCGGTGAGACCCTGCCCCTCGGTGCCGAGCACGAGGGCGACGCGGTCCGGAGCGCGGGCGGCGAAGTCCCGCAGGGGCACCGCCTCCGGGGTCAGAGCCATCGCCGCGATCGTGAAGCCCGCTCCGTGCAGGAGCCGCTGCGTCGACGGCCAGTCGCCGACGCGCGTCCAGGGCACCTGGAGGACCGTTCCCATGCTCACGCGGATGGCGCGGCGGTAGTACGGATCGGAGCAGCGCGGCGTCACCAGCACGGCATCGGCTCCGATGGCCCCGACGGAGCGGAAGATCGCGCCGACGTTCGTCGGGTCGACCACGTCCTCGAGCACGACGACGCGGCGCGCTCCCGCGAGCAGGCCGGCCGGGTCGGGCAGCACGGGCCGGTCCAGCGCCGCGATCAGGCCGCGGTGCAGGGTGTACCCGGTGAGCTCGGCCAGGAGCTCACCCGGGCCCGTGAAGACGGGGACGTCGAAGCGGCCGACCAGGCGCTCGGCCTCACCGGCCGACCCGCCGAGGGCGAGCACCGAGCGCGGCCGGTGCCCGGCGGCGATCGCGCGCTCGAGCACGAGCGCCGACTCCGCGATGTACAGGCCGTGCGGGCCGCGGGCGTTCTTCAGCGCGACGTCCGTGGCGTGGGCGTAGTCGCGCAGCCTCGGGTCGTCGAGCGCGGTGACCTCGATCCGCTCCACCGGATCAGGCGAAGGGGTCGGGGGTGAGCGTGTACTTGGTGCTGAGGTACTCGTGGATCCCCTCGAGTCCGCCCTCGCGACCGAGGCCCGACTGCTTCACCCCGCCGAAGGGCGCCGCCGCGTTCGACACCACGCCGACGTTGAGGCCCATCATCCCGGTGGCGAGCCGCTCGATCATCCGCTGACCGCGGGCGAGATCGCGCGTGAAGACGTAGGACACCAGTCCGTACTCGGTGTCGTTGGCGAGCGCGACGGCGTCGTCCTCGTCGGTGAACGGCACGATCGCGAGGACCGGGCCGAAGATCTCGGTGCGCAGGATCTCGCTCTCCCGGTCGACCCCCGCGAGCACGGTCGGCCGGTAGAAGTGGCCGGCCCCCTCGATCCGATCGCCGCCGGTGAGCAGGCGCGCGCCGCGGGAGATTGCGTCCTCCACCAGCGCGGACGCCTTCTCGACCGCGCGCTCGTCGATCAGCGGGCCGATGGTCACTCCGTCCTCGGTGCCGCGGCCGACGCGCAGAGCGCGCACGCGCTCCACGATCCCCGCGGCGAACTCCTCGGCGATCGACTCGTGCACGAAGAAGCGGTTGGCGGCCGTGCAGGCCTGGCCGATGTTGCGGAACTTCGCGAGCATCGCGCCCTCGACCGCCCGGTCGAGGTCGGCGTCCTCGAACACGACGAAGGGCGCGTTGCCGCCCAGCTCCATCGAGGTCCGCAGCACGTTCTCGGAGGCCTGCTGCAGCAACGTGCGCCCGACGGGCGTGGAGCCGGTGAAGGACACCTTCCGCAGGCGGGGATCCGACAGGATCGGAGCCGACACGGCTCCCGCCGAGGACGTGGTGACCACGTTGAGCACGCCGTCGGGGAGCCCCGCCTCGGCGAGCAGTGCCGCGAAGGCGAGCGTGGTGAGCGGAGTGAGCTCGGCCGGCTTCACGACGACGGTGCAGCCCGCCGCCAGCGCCGGAGCGATCTTCCGCGTCGCCATCGCGAGCGGGAAGTTCCAGGGGGTGATGAGGTAGCAGGGGCCCACCGGGTGCTGCGAGACGATCATCCGGCCGCTGCCCTCGGGCGAGACTCCGTAGCGTCCGCTGATGCGCACCGCCTCCTCGCTGAACCAGCGGAGGAACTCGCCGCCGTACACGACCTCGCCCCTCGCCTCCGCGACCGGCTTGCCCATCTCGAGCGCCATCAGGAGCGCGAACTCCTCGGTGCGCTCCTGCAGGAGGTCGAACGCCCGCCGGAGGATCTCGCCCCGCTTCCGCGGCGCCGTCGCGGCCCACGACGGACCGGCGGCGACGGCGGCGTCGAGCGCCCGGACCCCGTCCTCCGGAGTCGCGTCGGCGATCGAGATCAGGACCGCTCCGGTGGCCGGGTCCTCGACGTCGATCGAGCCGCCGCCGGAGGCGTCCACCCACTCACCGCCGATCAGCAGCTGCGTGGGGATGCGGGCGAGCAGAGCGGTCTCGGCGGCGCGGGACGCGACGGAATCAGTCACAGGAGGGAACCACTTCTTCGGATCGGAGCGCGCAGACCGCGCCAGGAGGAGCTTCTCGTCCTCCCAGTGTAGGACGGGCGATCGCTCCGGGGGCGTGGTCGCCGGGAGCCGCGAGGACCTGCGCCTCCCTGAGCCCTGTGGAGGGACGAGCGCTCAGACGGACCGCTCGACGCGGACTCCCACCTCCGTCAGCTCGCGCAGCGCCGCGGCACTCGCCTCCTCGGAGACGCCTGCGACCAGGTCCTGGAGCACGCGGACCTCGAGCCCCGCCCGTCGCGCGTCGAGCGCCGAGGCGCGCACGCAGTGGTCGGTCGCGAGTCCCACGACGTCGAGCGCGGTGACGCCCCGCTCCGCGAGCACGGCGCCGAGCTCCTCGCCCGCCTCCGTCGTGCCCTCGAAGGCCGAGTAGGAGGGGCGGCCCTGCCCCTTGAGGATCTGCACGTCGATCAGAGCGGTGTCCAGGGCCGGGTGGAACCGCGCGCCGTCCGTGCAGGCGACGCAGTGGACGGGCCAGCTGTCGACGAAGTCCGGCTCCACCGCGAAGTGGCCGCCGTTGTCGGAGTCGCCCTCGTGCCAGTCGCGGGAGGCCAGCACCGCGGAGTACCGGTCGGCGTGCGCCGCCAGATGCGCGGTGATGTCCTGGGCGACGGCCGCGCCGCCTGTGACGGCGAGCGCGCCGCCCTCGGTGAAGTCGTTCTGCACGTCGACGATCAGGAGTGCGGTGGTCATCGTGGGCCTTCCGGGAGGAGGTGGAGAGGAGGAGCGGGAGGTCGACCCGCCCGCGTCAGGAATCGGAGAGCGAGGATCCGCAGCGGTAGACGCCCGTCACGAGGGTGTCGATCGCGGTCTTCGCCGAGTCGGAGACGTCGCCGAGAGCGTAGACCGCGAAGGTCAGCTCGGTGCCGTCCGCCGCGGTGACTACGCCGGCCAGTGTGTAGCCGGTGTCGATCCAGCCCGTCTTCGCGCGCACCGCGCCGTCGGCCGCGGCGTTGTCGCCGGCGAAGCGGTCGGAGTAGGAGAGCGAGCCCGTCCGGCCCGACACCGGCAGGCCGTCCAGGAGGATCCCCAGCTGCCCCTCGCGGGCCTGCACCTTCCGGAGCAGCTCGGTGAAGTACGCCGGCGCGACCGCGTTGTCGTCGCTCAGGCCGGAGCCGTCGACGATCGCGATCCCGGACGTGTCGACGCCGTAACCGGCGAGCCCCTGCAGCACACCGGCCTGCTCGGCAGCGAAGTCGCTGCCCGCGCCGGTGCGGATCGCGACGAGTCGCGCGAGCATCTCGGCGATCGCATTGTCGGAGACGAGCAGCATCTGCTGCACGAGCGTGCCGACCGGGGCCGACTCCACCGTGCCGAGAACCGCCGCGCCCGCGGGAGCCGTCCCGGTGGAGACCACGGGCGAGCCGTCCAGCTCATCGGCGAACGCCCCTCCGGCCCGGCCGACCGGATCCGTGCCGCGCTCGGAGGTCGAGGCCGTGGGGTCCTCGCGATCGCCGTCCACCTGAAGCGCCGTGATCTCGGGCATGTAGCCGTCGACCTGCTCCTTGCGGTTCCAGCTCGGCTGCCAGGTCTCGCCCGAGTAGAGGGAGGAGTCGAGCACCAGCGACGTGATCGGCGTCCCGGCGGTGGAGGGGTCCGCCTCCCAGGCGCTCTCGACCTGCGCCGCGAGGTCGTCGAGGTGGGCCGCTCCGGCGTAGGTCGACTCCCGGCCGGTCGGGAGCCGGGTCAGGGTGAGGTCTCCACCGCCGACGAGGACGACGCTTCCGGGCTCGCTCCCGCGGACCACGGTGGTGGCGATGCGCGTGTCCGGGCCGAGGACCGCGAGCGCCGACGCGGCCGTGAGGATCTTGAGGGCGGAGGCGGTGCGGGACGCGGTCCCGCCCCCGCGGTCGAACAGGACCTCGCCCGTCGCGGCGTCGACCACATGCGCCTGCATCGAGCCCAGGCGCGGGTCGGCGGCGAGCCCCGCCACCGAGCAGGTGCGGAGCGCCTCGGCCGCCGCTTCGGCGGTGGGCCGCGCCGTGGCCGTCGGCGTCGGTGCGGGAGTCGCGGTGGCGGTCGGGGTCGAGACGACGGGCAGCGCCCCGGGCTCCGCGGCGCTGCCGAGAGCCGTCCCCACGCCGAAGGCACCGCCACCGAGCACGGCGGCCACGAGCACCGCGGCGACCACGAGGGTGCGGCGACGGCGGGGAGGAGGCGTGTCGGTCATCCGCAACAGGGTAGCGACGCGAGTTCGACGCGACCTGGACGCCGCGGATCCGGACGGGAACTCATGGATCCGGCTTGGACGTCGAGGATGACGGGAGAGGGAGCCGCCTGTGGGAATCGAACCCACGACCTTCTCATTACGAGTGAGACGCTCTGCCGACTGAGCTAAGGCGGCGTGCACGCGGGGCCTGAGCCCCGGACACGATTACACAGCATAGCCTGCTCGCGCCCCCGGGCGTGAATCAGGACGGCGCGGTCGAGCAGAGGCCCCGCGACGGCGGCGGCTACCGCTGCGCTCGGCTCAGGCGAGCGCGCCGCGGAGCTCCTCGAAGGAGCGGGCGATGCGTCCGGGCAGGGCCTCCCGGCCGTCGTGATCGACCCAGGCCGCCCAGGCGTGGCGGACGGCGGCGAGCCCGAGGAGCGTCAGCATCCGCGCCCGGCTGCGCACCCGCTCCGCGTCGTCGTCCTCCTGGCCGAGACGCTCGGCGACGAGCCCCTCGACCGCGAGCTCGAACTCGCGCATGCCCGCGATCTTCAGACCGACCAGATGCGGGTGCTCGCGGAAGAGCGCGCGGCGGAGGACGTGCAGCTCCCGGTCCTCCTCGAGCGGCTCCTCCATCGCGGCGACGAAAACCCGCTGCAGGTCCTCGAGCACGGCGCCCCGGCCCGCGACGAACGCCGCCGCCGTCTCGTCGGCGATGACCGGGAGCCCGCCGACCAGCGCGTCCTCCTTCGAGGCGAAGTAGTTGAAGAAGGTGCGCGTGGAGACGTCGGCGGCGCGCGAGACGTCCTCGATGGTCACCCGCTCCGGCCCGCGCTCGCTCGCCAGGCGGAGGACGGCGATCTCGATCGCCCGCCGCGTGGCCAGGCGCTTGCGCTCGCGGAGCCCGGGCTGCTGCTCGCGGGGCCGCTCCTGCTCGGTCAGCACTGCGGATCCACCTCCGGGACGGTCCCCTCGAGCAGGTACGCGTCGACCGCGTCGTTCACGCAGGACGTCGACTTGTTGTAGGCCGTGTGGCCCTCGCCGTCGTAGGTGACCAGGTGACCGGCGGAGAGCTCGCCCGCGAGCGCCTGCGCCCACACGTAGGGCGTCGCGGGATCGTTCGTGGTGCCCACGACCAGGATGGGCGCCGAGCCCTCCGCGGTGATCGGCTCGCGGGAGCCCTCGAACGCCGCCGGCCACTCGCTGCAGAGGATGTCGCCGTAGGCCATGTAGCGGCCGATCGTCGGCGCGGCCTGCTCGAGAGCGGCCTCGTCGGCGCGCATCGAGGCGGTGTCGGCGTCGTAGGAGTAGTCGACGCAGTTGATCGCGAGGAACGCCTCGGTGGTGTTGTCCGCGTACCGGCCGTCCGCGTCGCGCCCGTTGTAGGCGTCCGCGTACTGGAACGCGACCGCGGGGTCGCCCCGGCGGACGCCGGCCAGCATCTCGCTCAGCGCTCCCCACGCCGTGGCGTCGTAGAGCGGGTAGACGATCGCGGTGAACAGCGTGCTCGCGCCGAGCTCACGGCCGTCGGCGGCCCGGATCGGCGAGGCGTCCACGTCCTCGAGCATGCGCTTCAGCTGGGCCATCCCCGCGTCGACAGTGCCGGTGAACGGGCAGTCGTCCGAGCGGAGGCAGTCGGAGAGGTAGGCGCGCAGTGCGCTCTCGAACCCCTTCGCCTGCTCGCGCACCACGTCGAACGAGGTGGCCGCCGGGTCGATCGCGCCGTCGAGGACGAGGCGGCCGACCCGGTCCGGGAACAGCCCGGCGTAGGTCGCTCCGAGGAACGTGCCGTAGGAGTAGCCGAGGTAGTGCAGCGTCTCGTCGCCGAGCGCCGCGCGCAACACGTCGAGATCACGGGCGGCGCTCGGGGTGCCGACCTCGGGCAGCAGCGGCCCGCTACGCTCCTCGCAAGCGGCGGCGAACGCGGCAGCGGTCGTGCGCTGCGCCTGGATCCACTCGTCGCTGCCCCGCTCCCCCGGCGTGATGTCGTAGAGGTAGGAGTCGAGCCCCGCGGCGTCGAGGCAGGAGACCGCGGTGGAGGCGCCCACCCCGCGCGGATCGAAGCCGACGACGTCGTACCGGGCGGCGAGCGCGGAGTCGACCGCGTAGTCGGCGCTGTCGCGGACGAAGTCGACGCCCGACGCTCCCGGTCCGCCCGGATTCACGAGCAGGGACCCGATCGCCGGGCCCTTCGTCGCGGGTCGGCGCACCAGAGCGATCGACGCGATCTCCCCCGAGGGGTCGTCCCAGTCGAGCGGGACGGTCGCGTCGGTGCAGAGAGCGCCGTCGCCGCAGTCGTCCCAGACCAGCACCTGCGAGTAGTAGCGCTCCAGGGAGTCGTCGACGGTCTGCGGATAGGGGGTGGAGGTCCGGTCGACGCTCGGGCCGGGCGCGAAGCAGCCGGTCAGGAGGGACGCGGCCGCGACGAGCGCGAGGACGACGGCCGTCCGGCGCCCCCGCCTCACGCGGCCACCGGACGGCGCGCCGCGACGACGAGCAGCGCCTCGAGAGCGAGGACCGGGGAGACGTTCGCGTCGATCCGCTGCCGGGCTGTCGCGATCGCGTCGAGGACGGCGAGCGTGCGGTCGGGCGGAGTCGCGTCGGCGAGCGCGGTCATCTCGGTCCGGACCTCCTCGTTGATGACGCCGCCGGGCGCTCCGAGCTGGAGGCGCACCACGTCGCGGTAGAGGGAGAGCAGGTCGACGAGGATCCGGTCGAGACCGTCGCGGAGGCTCCGCGTCGCGCGTCGCTTCTGATCCTCCTCGAGCGCCCGCAGCTGCGAGCGGAGCTGCGCGGGCACGGTGCCCCCGGGCTCGACGCCGAGCGAGCGCAGCGCCTGCTGCCGCTCGGCCTCGTCGCGCTCGAGGGTGATCGCCTTGGCGTCCTCGGTCGCGACCTCGATCATCCGCGCAGCGCCGACGACCGCGTCCGAGACGCCGCGGAGGCGCAGGGCGATGCGGAGCGTCTCCTCGCGGCGCTCGCGCGCGTTCGCGTCGGTCGCCAGGCGGTGCGCCATCCCGATGTGGCTCTGAGCCTGGCGGGCGGCGCGCTCGGCGGTCTCGGGGTCGACCCCGTCGCGGCGCTCGAGGAGACCGGCGACGTCCTCGACGCTCGGCACGCGGAGCCGCACGGAGCGGACGCGGGAGCGGATGGTGGGGAGCAGATCGGCCTCGCTCGGGGCGCACAGGATCCAGACCGTGCGCTCCGGCGGCTCCTCGAGCGCCTTCAGCAGCACGTTGGACGTGCGCTCGCTCATCCGGTCGGCGTCCTCGATGACCATGACGCGGTAGCGCGACACCGAGGGCGAGTACTGCGAGCTGCTGACCAGCCGCCGCACCTCGTCGATCGAGATGATCACGCGCTCGGTCGTCAGCACGGCGAGGTCGGGATGGGAGCGGGCGGCGACCTGGCGGCAGTCGGGGCACTCCCCGCAGCCGCCGTGGCGGCAGAGCAGTGCGGAGGCGAACGCGTAGGCGAGGTTCGAGCGGCCGGACCCGGGAGGGCCGGTGATGAGCCAGGAGTGCGTCATCGACGACGACTCCCGGCCACGGTCGTCCCGGGGCGTCGAGGCGTCCTGCAGGGCGCCGATGGCGTGCTCCTGCCCGACGAGCTGGCTCCAGACGGTCATGCCACCAGGCTAACCGCGAGCACCGACAGCCGACGCGCCGTCGAGGAGGACGGCGACCCGCTCCCGCACCGCGGCCGCGATCTCCTCGACGGGGAGAGCGGCGTCCAGGACGAGGAAGCGCTCGGCGTCCGTCTCGGCGATCGCCAGGAACGCCTCGCGCACGCGCCCGTGGAACTCCGCCTTCTCGGCCTCCAGCCGGTCGAAGCGGGTGCGGGCCGCGTCGAGCCGGCCCCGCGCGACGGCGGGGTCGAGGTCGAGCAGGACGGTGAGGTCTGGCCTCAGGTCGTGGGTGGCCCACTCCGAGAGCCGCCGGACCTCGACGGCGTCGAGGACCCGCCCGGCTCCCTGGTAGGCGACGGAGGAGTCGATGTAGCGGTCCTGCACGACGACCTCGCCGCGCTCGAGCGCCGGTCGCACGAGCGTCCCGATGTGCTGAGCGCGGTCCGCCGCGTAGAGCAGGGCCTCGGCCCACGGATCGATCTCGCCGCGGTGGTGCAGAACGATCTCGCGGATCTGCAGGCCCACCTCGGTTCCTCCGGGCTCGCGGGTGCGGACGACGGTCTCGCCCCGCGTGCCCAGCCACTCCTCGAGCAGCCGGGCCTGCGTGGTCTTGCCCGCGCCGTCCCCGCCCTCGAGGGTGACGAACAGCCCGGTCACGACTCCGTCGCGTCCGACGTCTCGGCGGCGGCCGCCGCGGCCGCGCGGCTCGCGGCGGTGGCGCGGGGCGCGGCGGGCTTCTTCGCTGCGGTCGTCTTCTTGGCGGCCGCGGTCGTCTTCGCCGCGGTCGTCTTGGCCGTGGTGGTCTTCGCGGCCGCGGTCTTCGCCGCCGTCGTCTTCGCCGCCGTCGTCTTGGCCGCCGTCGTCTTGGCCGCGGTCGTCTTCGCCGCGGGCTTCCTGGCCGGCGCGCGCTTGGCCGGAGCCTTCTTGGCCGGGCCCTTCGCGCGCTTGTCGGCGAGCATCTGGACCGCCTGCTCGAAGTCGATCTCCTCGATCGTCAGGCCCTTGGAGATCGTGACGTTGGTCTCGCCGTCGGTCACGTAGGCGCCGAAGCGTCCGTCGCGGATCCGGATCGGCTTGCCGCTGACGGGGTCCGCCTCGAACTCCTTCAGCGCGCTCGACGCGCGTCGCGCCCCGTACTTCGGCTGGGCGAAGATCTCGAGCGCCGTCGGCAGGTCGACCTCGAAGATCTGGTCCTCGCTGGTGAGCGACCGGCTGTCGGTGCCCTTCTTGATGTACGGGCCGTACCGGCCGTTCTGAGCCGTGATCGGCTCGCCGCTCTCGGGGTCGTCGCCGACCGTGCGCGGCAGGTCGAGCAGGCGCAGCGCCGTCGCCAGGTCGATCGACGCGACGTCCATCGACTTGAAGAGGGAGGAGGTGCGCGGCTTCACGACAGCGGGCTTCTTCGCGCCGCGCTTCGCGGGCGCGGGCTCGACGACCTCCCCGGTGGCGGGATCCGCCGTGGTCTCCGGCTCCGGATCGACCTCGGTCACGTAGGGGCCGAAGCGCCCGTCCTTGACGACGACGGTCTTGCCCGAGTCGGGGTTGCTTCCCAGCACGCGGTCGGTCTGCACCGGGGCGTCGACGAGCTCCTGCGCCTTGGCGGGCGTGAGCTCGTCGGGAGCCAGCTCGAGCGGCAGGTTGACGCGACGCGGCGTCTCCTGCCCCTCCTCCTGGGCCACCTCGAGGTAGGGGCCGTACTTGCCGATGCGCAGGGTGATGTCGTCGGTGATCCGGACGGAGTTGATGCTCTTCGCATCGATCTCGCCGAGGTTGTCCACGACGTGTCGGAGCCCGGGGTGCGTGCCTCCGCCGAAGTAGAAGCGGTTGAGCCAGGCGACGCGGTCCTCCTCGCCGCCGGCGATGCGGTCGAGGTCGCCCTCCATCTCGGCGGTGAAGTCGTACTCCACCAGGTCGGAGAAGAAGTCCTCGAGCAGCCGGACCACCGAGAAGGCGATCCAGTTGGGCACGAGGGCGGTGCCGCGCGGAGTGACGTAGCCGCGGTCGACGATGGTGGAGATGATCGACGCGTAGGTGGAGGGCCGGCCGATGCCGAGCTCCTCGAGCGCCTTGACCAGGCTCGCCTCCGTGTAGCGCGGGGGCGGCGAGGTCTCGTGGCCCTTGGCCTCGACCTCGGCGACGACCAGGCTCTGGCCGACCTCGAGCACCGGCAGCTTGGCGTCCTTCTCGTCGCGGGCGCCGTGACGCTCCTCGTCGCGCCCCTCCTCGTAGGCGAGGAGGAATCCGCGGAAGGTGACGACGGTTCCGGAGGCGGTGAACTCGGCGGTCTTCGCGACGTCGCCGGCCGGCTCGGCGAGCAGCGTCACGGTGGCGGTCGAGCCCTTGGCGTCGGCCATCTGCGAGGCGACGGTGCGCTTCCAGATGAGCTCGTAGAGGCGGAGGTCGTTGCCGCGGAGGGTGCCCGAGAGCTGATCCGGGGTGCGGAAGGTCTCGCCCGCGGGCCGGATGGCCTCGTGCGCCTCCTGCGCGTTCTTGTTCTTGCCGGAGTACAGCCGGGGCTTGTCCGGGACGGTCTCGGCTCCGTAGAGGGACGCGGCCTGGGTGCGTGCGGCGTTCAGCGCCTGCTGCGAGAGCCCGGGCGAGTCGGTCCTCATGTAGGTGATGAAGCCGTTCTCGTAGAGCGACTGCGCGACGCTCATCGTCTGGCGCGCCGAGAAGCGGAGCTTGCGCGCCGCCTCCTGCTGGAGCGTGGACGTGGTGAACGGGGCGGCGGGGCGGCGCGAGTACGGCTTGGACTCGAGGTTCGAGACCCGGACCGTGGTGGCGGGGTCACGCAGGGCCTCGGCGAGGGCACCGGCGGTGGACTCGTCGAGGACGGTGACGTCGCCCTTCAGCTGACCGCGGTCGTCGAAGTCGCGGCCGCTTCCGATCCGCTTGCCGTCGAGCCGAGCCAGGCGGGCGTCGAAGCCCGCCGCGGCGTCCGACTCGGGCGCCAGCACGGTGGCGAGGTCCCAGTAGCTCGCCGACACGAACGCCAGGCGCTCCCGCTCGCGGTCGACCACCAGGCGGGTCGCGGCCGACTGCACCCGGCCGGCCGAGAGCCCGGGGCCGACCTTGCGCCACAGCACGGGCGAGATCTCGTAGCCGTAGAGGCGGTCGAGGATGCGGCGGGTCTCCTGGGCGTCGACCAGGGAGGTGTCGATGTCCCGGGTGTTGTCGCGCGCCTTCTGGATCGCGTCCTTCGTGATCTCGTGGAAGACCATGCGGTGCACGGGGACCTTGGGCTTGAGCTCCTCGAGGAGGTGCCACGCGATGGCCTCGCCCTCGCGGTCCTCATCAGTGGCGAGGTAGAGCTCGTCGGCGTTCTTCAGCGCGCGCTTGAGGTCGGCGAC
Source organism: Rathayibacter sp. AY1D1 (assembly GCF_002932635.1). Taxonomy (NCBI): domain Bacteria; kingdom Bacillati; phylum Actinomycetota; class Actinomycetes; order Micrococcales; family Microbacteriaceae; genus Rathayibacter; species Rathayibacter sp. AY1D1. Next base: position 25,580 of record NZ_PSVY01000009.1, on the reverse strand, counting down.
CGTCTTCTTCTTCTGGTCGGACACGACGTAGTAGGGCTCGAAGCCGTTGTCGACGTCGACGGAGAACTTGCCCAGCGGGCCCTTCTTCAGCTCCGGGGGGAGGTTCTTCGGCTCGATGAGGTCGCGGATGTGCCCGACGGAGGCGAGCACCTCGTAGCCGTCGCCCAGGTACTGGGCGATGGTCTTGGCTTTCGCCGGCGACTCGACGATCACCAGCTTCTTCGTGCCGGACACAGTTCTCCTCGATTGGTGCTGTCGGGTCGGACGACCAGTGGTCCGACGTCCCCTGCTGCGGGGAGACGGTGCGCGGCGACGTGGTGCGGGGAACGGCGACGCGTCCCCATCGGCGGGGGCGCCCGACAGGCACACCATACACACTGACCCCGGACGTGCTGCCCCCTCCCGAGGACACGGGGACCTCGGGAGGACGCTGGACACGGCCTCGGAGCCGCCTGCCCGGCCTGCCGTCGACGGGGGTGACGCGCGGCGCCGATCGGCGCATGATGAGGCATGGCAACGACGCACACCACCACGACCTCCGCCTACACGGCCAAGCTCCTCGACGGACCGCTGGAGGGCAAGACCCTCCGCCGGGGATACGGCGACGATCAGGCCCCCGCCGCACGCCTCGAGATCCCCGGGGCGAGGGCGGGCTCCCGCTACATCTACCTCCTCGCCGGCGGCCTCGAGCACGACGAGGGCGCGGGCGCCCTGCCGACCGCCGCCGCGTACCGGTACAAGCGACTCTCCTCCGACTGACGCGCTCCCGCGGCGTCGTCCGGACCTCGGTCCGGACGACGCCCGCTGCTGCCCCCGCCCTCAGGGCGGCGGGCCGGCCCTCGACCGCGCCGTGAGGGAGAGCGGACCCGCGGTGACGGCCGCCTCCGTTCTCGCGACGCCGCCGTCGACGTCGCAGAGGACGAGCTCGGCGCCGTTCGCGCGGGCTACGGCGGCGGCACGTCCGCACGGATCCCCGGCCAGCAGGCCGGAGGCGACGTCGGCCGCTGCCAGGGACGAGGCGTCCGCGGCGGCGACCGCTCGCTGGTGCCCGACGACTCCTGCGCAGCCGGCGAGGACGGCGGCCGTCACCAGGATCGTGCCCGCGACGACTCCGATCGCCACGACCGCGGCCGATCCCTCCTCCCGGTCGCGGACAGCCCCGGGGAGCCGGCGGATCATCCGCCCCCGCCCAGCGCGCAGGACCGGACCGAGACCGGGAGCGAGACCGCCGGGAGCGGGCGCAGCCGGGCCGCGACGTCGACGCAGACCAGTCCGTCCTGCTCCCCCGCCGTGAGCGACGCCCCCGTCACCCGGGCGAGCGGCGCGCGGGGGTCGTCGCCCCGGGCCGCGGACCGGGCCGCGTCGGCGGCCGCGTCGACGAGCCGGACGTACTGCGCCGAGGCCGCTACCGACCCCAGGCACAGCGCCAGCACCGCGACCACCGCCGGGAGCACGAGCGCGAGCTCGGCAGTGGCCGAGCCCTCCTCCTGGACGAGCCGCCCGCGCAGCAGCGGAAGGCCTCTCATCCCGCCGCGGTGAGCGCGCGGGTCACCAGGTCGGTCAGGATGCTCCGCACCTCGTCGCCCTTGAGGATGACCACCAGCAGCCCGGCGAAGCCGACCGCGGCCATCGTCGCGATCGCGTACTCCGCCGTCGCCGACCCCTCCTCGTCGCCCAGAGCGCCGAGACCTCCCCACCCGGGTCGGCGCCACTCGACGCGCCCCGCGGAGACGTCGATGCCCGTTCCTCCGCCGGACGCCGCACCTCCGCCGCTCCTCGAGCCCCGGCTCGTTCCGGGCACACGACTTCCCGCATCCCTGCTCCTACCGAGTCCTCGACTCCGGGAGACTCCCCCGCCGCTGATCGCCGTGTCACTGCTCATGTGTCCTGCTCCGTTCCGCCCCGCTCCATGCCCCTCCTCCGAGGATCGCCGACTCCCGATCCCACCGATCGACCCTCCGGCCGATCCGTGGAGACGCCTCCCGATCCCGCCCCTGTGGAGGAGCGGTCGACCGCGTCACGCCGCCACCGAGAACGTCGAGAGCAGCACCGAGACGACCATCGGAGCCACTCCGAGCAGCAGGAACGCCGGCAGCACGCAGATCCCGAGCGGCAGCATCAGGGTCACGCCGAGCCGAGCGGCTCGCTCCCGCGCCCCGGAGGACGCCCGTGCCCGGACCAGAGCCGCCTCGCTCCGGAGCAGGCGTCCGGCCGGCACGCCCGCCGCCGCGGAGAGGGCGAGCACCGGGTCCGCGTCGGAGAGCACGCGCTCGCCCGAGTCGAGCCCGCACTCGGCGAGCGCCGCCACGACCCGGGCGCGCGACGACTCGATCGAGCCGCCACCGGCCAGCGCCACCGAGAGGAGGTCGAGCGCGAGCCCGGGCGCCGGATCGGCCAGGGCCGCGCTTCGGACGAGGCGCCGCGTCCACGCGTGCGCGGCCGCCATCAACCCGGCTCCCCCGACCAGGCAGACCGCACCGGGCACCGTCCCGAGGAGCACGCCGACCACGTCGAAGCCCAGCAGTGCCCCCAGACCCAGCGCCGCCAGCGGCAGCGCGCTCACGACCCTCCCGGTGGCGGAGGGACCGGCCAGAGCCACTTCGATGTCCCGGCGGGCGCGCGCCAGCTCGCGCAGGGACTCCGCCAGCTCGCCGAGAGCGGCGGCGACCGGCGCGCCGGAGTCGGCGGCCACCCGCCACGCGGCGGCCAGCGCCGCCCACGCGGTCACCTCACCGGTGTCCGGCGCTCGCCGTCGCGGCCGCTTCCGCTCCGAGCCGCTCCGCCGCGAAACCGGCGTCCCGCGCAGCAGCGCCTCCGTCACGTCGCCCCCGCGGCCGGCCTCCTCCGACACCGCCCGGAGCAGTCGCCGCCGCCGCGCGTCCCCGCTGTCCGCCCCCTCCGCCCCCGCGAGATGCCCGAGGGCCGACGCGGGAGCCACTCCCGCCGCGAGGAGGACGGCCAGTCGGTGCACGACGGCCGCGACCTCGTCCAGCCCGTCGCGGCCCGTCACGCGCTCGACCTCGAGGCGCTCGGGAGCGACCCGTCCTCGACCCTCAGGCGGCCGGCCGCGTCGAGTGCGAACGTCCCGAATGCCGCCAGCCGCCGCCGCCCGGCGCGGCGCTCGAGGTGGAGCACCAGGTCGATCGCGCTGACCGTCTGGCGGGCGATCGCCTCGGGCCCGAGCCCTGCGAGGACCCCGAGCGCCTCGAGACGCGCGGGCACGTCCTCGAGGGAGTTCGCGTGGAGGGTCCCCGCACCGCCGTCGTGCCCGGTGTTCAGCGCGGACAGCAGCTCGCGCAGCTCGACGCCGCGGCACTCGCCGAGGACCAGGCGGTCCGGACGCATCCGCAGCGCCTCCCGCACGAGCCGGTCCAGGCCCACGGCACCGGCGCCCTCGAGGTTGGGCTGCCGCGCCTCGAGCGAGACGACGTGCGGATGCGCGGGCCGGAGCTCGCCGACGTCCTCGATGGCGACGATCCGCTCGGTCGGCGCCGCGCACCCGAGCAGGGCGCCGAGCAGGGTGGTCTTGCCTGATCCACCGGCTCCCGTGATCAGCAGGTTCCACCGCTCGCGGACCGCCCGGCGCAGAAGCCGCACTCCGTCGTCGTCCAGCATCCCGGCCGCCTGCAGCTCCCCAAGCGTCCAGGAGTCCGACCGCGGCACCCGCACCGACACGAGCGCTCCCCCGGTCGCCACCGGCGGCAGCACGACGTGCACGCGGACCCCGTGGCGGAGCCTGACGTCCACGCACGGGCTCGCCTCGTCGACGTGCCGTCCACCGGCCGCGACCAGCGCGACGGCCAGCCGCCGTGCTCCGGCGGCGTCGAGCGTCCACTCCGGAACCCGCTCCGCACCACCGCCCCGGTCGATCCAGAGGCCCGCGCCGCCGTTCACGAAGAGGTCGGTCACCGCGGGGTCCGCGGCGTGCGGCGCGAGCAGCCCGAGACCGGCGGCGGCGGGCCGCACCGGCAGCGGGTCGCGGCGGTGCTCGGCGGGGACGAGGGGGACGAAGTCGCGGGTCATCCCGGCACGCTAGGAGCCCGTTCCGCGCGCCGGGGCGCTCCCTGCCCGATCGGAGGAGAGGCGCCCGCGTCGGCGCCTGTGGAGGAGCGACCCGGGCCGGACGCGCGCGCAGGGGCGGCCCGGAGCTCTCGGCAGGGAGCCTCTCCGAGGAGGGGCCCCACGGCGCAGAGAAGCCCAGTCGACGAGGAGACGTCCCGGCAACGCGGAAACGCCCCCGCGAGCAGGACTCGAGCGGGGGCGTCCCTCCGCCGGATCCGGCGGGAAGAAGGGGGCGGCACCCATTGGGGGGAACAGGTGCCGCCTCGGCGGCGCTGGATTGGGGGGAATCACTTGCGCCGCTGGGCCGAAGTTCATTCGGCCGTATGCAACTGTAGGGGACGGAACGCGATTCGCCAAGCCCGGATCCTGTTCTCTGCGGACTCTTATCCGACACCCGCCCCGCACTCAGCTTGCGGCGCTCGGCGATCCCCGCTGGAGGCGGGCGCTACGGTGGTGCGACGCCGACCGCGCGGGCCGGCGAACGTCTCACTCGCGAAGGAGCGAATCGCAGATGTCCACTCCCCCCGACGCCCCGGCCGCCGACCGGAACGCCATCGACAACCTCCTCCACGAGACCCGCCGGTTCCCGCCGCCGGCCGATCTCGCCGCCGGAGCGGTCGCGACCGCCGCGCTCTACGACGAGGCCGCGGCCGACCGCCTCGCCTTCTGGGCCGACCGGAGCCGCGAGCTCCTGCACTGGCACCGGCCGTTCACGCGCACGCTCGACTGGAGCGAGCCCCCGTTCGCGAAGTGGTTCGACGACGGCGAGCTGAACGTCGCCTACAACTGCCTCGACCGCCACGTCCTGGCCGGCCACGGCGACCGCGTCGCCCTGCACTGGGAGGGCGAGCCCGGCGACTCCCGCTCGATCACCTACGCCGAGCTCACCGCCGAGGTGAAGCGCGCCGCGAACCTGCTCACGAGCCTCGGCGTCCGCGCCGGCGACCGCGTCGCGATCTACCTGCCCATGATCCCGGAGGCGGTCATCGCGATGCTGGCCGTCGCCCGGCTGGGGGCGGTCCACTCCGTCGTCTTCGGCGGCTTCAGCGCCGAGAGCCTGCGCGCGCGCATCGACGACGCGGAGGCGACACTCGTCATCACCGCCGACGGCGGCTGGCGCAAGGGCGCCGTCTCGCCCCTGAAGCCGGCGGTCGACGCCGCGCTCGCCCTCGGCGGCGAGTCCAGCGTCCAGCACGTCCTGGTCGTGCGCCGCGGAGGCAACGAGGTCGCCTGGCACGAGGGGCGCGACCTCTGGTGGCACGAGGAGATCGTGGCGGTCGACGCCGACCACGTCGCCAAGCCGTTCCCCGCCGAGCAGCCCCTCTTCATCCTCTACACGAGCGGCACGACCGGGAAGCCCAAGGGCATCCTGCACACCAGCGGCGGGTACCTCACCCAGGTCGCCTTCACGCACCGCGCGGTCTTCGACCTGCACCCCGAGTCGGACGTCTACTGGTCGACCGCGGACGTGGGCTGGATCACCGGGCACAGCTACGTCGTCTACGGCCCGCTCGCCAACGGCGCCACCCAGGTGATGTACGAGGGCACTCCGGACAGCCCGCATCCCGGCCGCTGGTGGGAGATCGTCGAGAAGCACGGCGTGACGATCCTCTACGCGGCGCCCACGGCGATCCGCTCCTTCATGAAGCTCGGCCGACAGATCCCGCAGCGCTTCGACCTCTCGAGCCTTCGCCTGCTCGGATCGGTCGGCGAGCCGATCAACCCGGAGGCGTGGGTCTGGTACCGCGACGTCATCGGCGGCGGCCGCACCCCCATCGTCGACACGTGGTGGCAGACCGAGACCGGCGCGATGATGGTGTCCCCTCTGCCCGGCGTCACGACGCTCAAGCCCGGGTCCGCGCAGGTCGCTCTGCCGGGCATCTCGATCGACGTGGTCGACGACTCCGGGACGCCGGTCGGCGCCGACGAGGGCGGACTGCTCGTGATCACCGAGCCCTGGCCGGCGATGCTGCGCGGCATCTGGGGCGACCCGGAGCGCTACGTCGAGACCTACTGGTCGAAGTTCGGCGACCGCTACTTCGCGGGCGACGGAGCGCGTCGCGACCAGGACGGCGACCTCTGGCTCCTGGGGCGCGTGGACGACGTGATGAACGTCTCCGGCCACCGCCTCTCGACGGCCGAGATCGAGTCGGCTCTCGTCTCGCACCCGGTCGTCGCCGAGGCGGCCGTCGTGGGAGCCGCGGACGAGACCACCGGCCAGGCCGTGGTCGCGTTCGTGATCGCGAAGGCGAGCCAGGCCGAGGCGCTGGCCCACGGACACGACGAGCTCGAGGCCACCCTGAAGGCGCACGTCGCCGAGCACATCGGCGCGATCGCCCGCCCGAAGCGGATCTTCGTGGTGCAGGAGCTGCCCAAGACCCGCTCGGGGAAGATCATGCGCCGGCTACTGCGCGACGTGGCGGAGGGACGCGCCGTGGGCGACACGACGACGCTCGCGGACACGCAGGTGATGGCGGTGATCTCCTCCGCGATCGCCGCGGACTGACCGGGCACCGCACGCCCCCTCCCACCGCGTGGGCCGGAGGGGGCGGTGCGTCAGTCGAAGGCGACGATCAGCTCGACCTCGACGGGAGCGCCGAGGGGCAGCTCCGCCACCCCGACGGCCGAGCGCGCGTGACGGCCGGGCTCGCCGAACACGTCGCCGAGCAGCTCCGAGGCGCCGTTGATCACGCCGGGCTGCCCGGTGAAGCCGGAGGCGGACGCGACGAAGCCGGTGAGCTTCACGATCCGCGTCACCCGGTCGAGCGATCCGATCGCGTCGGCGACGGCCGCGAGCGCGTTGAGGGCGCAGGTGCGGGCCAGCTCCTTCGCCTGCTCGGGCGACACCTCGTCGCCGACCTTGCCGACCAGCGGCAGAGCGCCGTCGACGAAGGGGATCTGCCCCGCCGTGTAGACGAGGCCGCCGTGCACGACGGCGGGGACGTAGGCGCCGGCGGGGACCGCCACGGCGGGCAGCTCGACGCCGAGCTCCGCGAGGCGCTCGGCGATCACGCGCCGGCCTCGGCGACGGGGCGCTTGAGGTACGCGACGAGGCCGCCCTCGGGACCGGTCACGATCTGGACCAGCTCCCAGCCCTCGGATCCCCAGGTGTTCAGGATCGCCGTGGTGTTGTGGATCATCAGCGGGGTGGTGATGTACTCCCAGCGCGGGACGGACATGGCTCTCCTCGGGTGCGGCCGGTGCGGGACGACTGCTGAGCGCCGCGCGTCGGCGGGATGAGCGCCGCGGCTCGTCCGAGCGCGGCGACTACGCTGATTCTATGTCGGGGCAGGGCGGGACCAGAGTCGTGAAGACCATCGGGGGCGCCGTCGGCGGTCTGATCGGCATCGTCGCCATGAGCGTCGTCGCGGGAGTCCTGGTGGCCGCCTCGGTGACGCCGGCGATCGCGCTGAGCGGCATGGCCGCCGGCAACACGGTGGAGATGTTCGACAACCTCCCCGAGTACCTCGAGATCGGCACGCTCGCCGAGAAGAGCGACGTGTACGCGAAGGACTCCTCCGGCGGCGACGTGCTGCTCGCCTCCTTCTACGCCCAGAACCGCGTCGAGGTGGGCTGGGACGAGATCTCGCCGTTCGTGAAGGACGCCGTGGTCGCCTCCGAGGACCCCCGCTTCTACGAGCACGGCGGCATCGATCTGCTCGGCACCGTCCGCGCGGCGGCGACGACGGCCATGGGCGGGGACGTCCAGGGCGGCTCCTCCATCACGCAGCAGTACGTCAAGAACGTGCTCGTGCAGAAGGCGGAGGCGCTCAGCGATCCGATCGAGCGCGACGCGGCCTACCGCGAGGCCACGGAGACCACTCCGGAGCGCAAGGTCGCCGAGATGCGCCTCGCCATCGGGCTCGAGAAGGAGTACCCGAAGAACGACATCCTGCTGGGCTACCTCAACATCGCCCTGTTCGGCGGCACCGTCTACGGCGTCGAGGCGGCCGCCCGCTACTACTTCGGAGTGAGCGCGAAGGACCTCTCGCTCGCGCAGTCCGCCGCGCTCGTCGCGATCGTGAACAACCCCGAGAAGTTCCGCTTCGACCGGCCCGGCGACCCGGCGAACCCCGCCGCGGAGGGCTACCCGCAGACCCGGGACCGGCGCGACTACATCGTGACCCGCATGGACCTCGAGTCGAAGGTGACGTCCGAGCAGGCGCAGGCGGCCGTCGCCGAGCCCGTGACGCCGGACATCACCGAGCCGAGCACCGGCTGCCAGACGGCCGGAGTCGCGGCCTTCTTCTGCGACTACGTCACCTGGGTCATCAAGAACGACGACGCGTTCGGTGCGAGTCAGGACGAGCGCGACGCCACCTTCAAGCGCGGCGGCTACCGGATCTACACGACCCTCGACTCCGACCTGCAGCAGGCCGCCGTCTCGGCCACCGACGACTGGGTGCCCAAGTCGATGGCGAACGTGAACATCGGCAGCGCGAGCGTCTCGGTCGAGGTCGGCACCGGCCGCATCCTCGCGATGACCCAGAACAAGGACTACTCCAACGATCCGGACCTGACGGGCCCCAACTACACGAGCGTCAACTACAACACCGACTTCGGGTACGGCGGCTCCTCGGGATTCCAGGTCGGCTCGACCTACAAGGTGTTCACCCTCGCGGAGTGGCTGCAGGAGGGGCACTCGCTCGGCGAGAGCGTCGACGGCACCCGCCGCGCCTACACGACCTTCCGTGACAGCTGCGAGCCCGACGGCGTCTACTACGGCGAGTCCTGGAACCCCGGGAACGACGAGGGCGGCAACGGAGGAGTGACCACGGCCCTGCAGGCCACGACCGGCTCGATCAACACCTCGTTCGCCGCCATGGCCCAGCAGCTGGACCTCTGCGGCATCCGCAACACGGCGCTGGCGATGGGCGTGCACCGTGCCGACGGGACCGAGCTGCAGAAGCTCGCGCCGACCATCCTCGGCACCAACGAGATCGCTCCGCTCACGATGGCCACGGCCTTCGCCGGCTTCGCGAACAAGGGCACCGTCTGCACGCCCATCGCGATCGACCGCATCGTCGACCGCACGGGCGCCGACGTCGCGCCGCCCGCCTCCGAGTGCAGCCAGGGGATGTCCGAGGAGGTGGCCGCGACCGCCGGCTACGCCCTGCAGCAGGTGGTGACGGGCGGCACCGGCGCCCCCTCCAACCCCCGCACCGGGGTGCCGCACATCGGCAAGACCGGCACCACGGACGACGCGCTGCACACGTGGATGGTCGGCGCGAGCACCGAGGTCGCCACCGCCACCTGGGTCGGCAACGTGACCGGCTTCACCTCCATGCGCGGATTCAGTCTCAACCGGGTGAACGCCGGTCAGGTGCGCCACCAGATCTGGCCGCGCATCATGCGCGTCGCCGACGCCAAGTACGGCGGGACGGCGTTCCCGGCTCCGGTCCGCTCGCTCGTCGACGCTCCGCAGGAGGCCGTGCCCCAGGTCACCGGCCAGAGCCCCTCTGCGGCGGCCTCACGCCTGCGCTCCGTCGGCTTCACGGTCCGCGTCGACACTTCTCCGGTCCCCTCCGACCGCCCGGCAGGGAAGGTCGCGCAGACGAACCCGCCCGCCGGGTCGCGCGTCTCCCGGGGCGCGGAGATCACCCTGCAGATCAGCGCCGGACCGGGCGCCCCGCCCCGCGCGGGCTGAGCCCCGCACCCCCGGCTGCTCCCGAGGGAGCGTCCGGCAGAATGAACGCGGCCGCGCTCGCGGCCGACGTGCGAGAGAAGGACCCATGACCGGACGCACCCGTCGCCCCCTCACCACCGCCCTCGCGACCGTCGCCGCGGCCGGAGCCGTCGCCGCGGCCTGGGGCATCGGCGTCGAGCGGACGTTGTTCACCGTCCGGCGCACGTCGTTCCCGGTGCTGCCCGCCGGTTCCGAGCCGATCCGCGTCCTGCACGTGTCGGACCTGCACATGGCCCCGTGGCAGACGAAGAAGCAGGAGTGGATCCGCTCGCTCCTCGCCCTGGCGCCCGACGTCGTGGTCGACACCGGCGACAACCTCGGCCACCGCGACGGCGTGCTCGGCATCCGCCGAGCCCTGGAGCCCTTCGCCGGGATCCCCGGCGCCTTCGTCAACGGATCCAACGACTACTTCGGCCCTCGGATCAAGAACCCGCTCCGCTACTTCGTCGGCCCCTCCAAGAACCCCAAGCAGCACGAGGCCGATCTCGACACCGACGGGCTGACCGGCTTCTTCTCGGACGGGCTCGGGTGGGTGGACCTCAACAACCGCGCCGAGAGCATCACGGTGAAGGGGACGCGCATCGAGTTCTTCGGCGTCGACGACCCGCACATCGGCCTCGACCGCATCGACCTCGTCGCCGGAGCCGTGGACGAGCTGCGCGGCGCGGAGGACGGACCGGCCGGGGTCAGCATCGGCGTGGCGCACGCGCCCTACCAGCGCATCCTCGACGACTTCGTCGCCCGCGGCGCCGAGGTGATCCTCGCCGGGCACACGCACGGCGGGCAGGTCTGCGTCCCGGGCTTCGGCGCCCTCGTCACCAACTGCGACATCCCGCGCGACAAGGTCGCCGGCTCGACGACGTGGGACAACGGACTGCGCAGCTCGTACCTCAACGTGTCCGCCGGAGTCGGCACCTCGATCTACGCACCGGTGCGCTTCGCCTGCCGGCCCGAGGTGACCCTCGTCACGCTCACTCCGGCGGCCTGACGAGGGGTGTCCGACGGCGGTCCGGAAATCGGCTACTATTGTCGAGGCTCGTGAGCGGTTCTCCGTGATGAGCACACCGGGGTGTGGCGCAGCTTGGTAGCGCGCCTCGTTCGGGACGAGGAGGTCGTGGGTTCGAATCCCGCTACCCCGACCGGTGAGAAGCCCGGCCAGGATCGATGATCCGGCCGGGCTTCGTCGTTCCCGGGGCGTTCTCGGAATTCTGCTGTGGCGGGGCTCGCCCGCAGGCGGATGCTCGCCCGGGCCGGAGCCTGGTCGACGACGGAGCCGGCGCGATCACCGCCCCGCGCTCTCCGGCTCGAGCACCCCTGACGGCGTCCCGAGCGTCCTGCGCACGGGCGTGCCTCCAGCCCACTCCCCCGCGCCTCCCGGCCCGATCCCAGCAGCCGGGAGCGAGACTGTTCTTCCGCCGTCGTCGCCGCCCCCGCCCGACGACCGACGAGAGGAGCACCGTGACCCGGTCGCTCACCCGCCTCACCCTTGCCATCAGCGTGCCCTACGTGGTCGCGCTCGCAGCCATCGCCTTCTGGCCGACGCCCGTCGATGCGGGAGTGCGGGGGGATCTCGGCCGGGTGACCTCCTGGTTCGCCCGGCACGGCCTCCCGATGGTCGACTACGCGTTCATCGAGTCGACCGCCAACATCGCCCTGTTCGTGCCCCTAGGGCTGCTCCTGGCCCTCAACCTGCGGCTCCGGAGGGCGTGGGTCGCTGTGGCCGTCGGCGCCGTCGTGAGCTCGCTGATCGAGGCGGGCCAGCTGCTCTTCCTCTCGGCGCGCTTCGCGACCGTCGACGACGTCGTGATGAACACCTCCGGCGCGCTTCTCGGCGCGGTCGCCGGCGTCCTGCTCCGGATGGTCGTCCGCGCACGACGACGCCGGAGGGCGGCGGAGTGGGACGACGCCTTCGCGCACATCCCCCTCCGCGGCACCTCCGGCGTGGTGGCGGATCAGCCGAGCCGCGTCCGCTGAGACGACGGCTCCGCCGCGTCAGCGGCCGAGGCCGCGGTACTCCCAGCCGGCAGCACGCCAGGCGGCGGGGTCGAGGCAGTTGCGACCGTCGACGAGGAAGGTGTTGGCCACCTTCGCCGCCGTGGCCGCGGGGTCGAGGGCGCGGAACTGCTTCCACTCCGTCACGACGACCACGGCGTCGGCACCGGCCAGCGCCTCGTCGACGTCGGTCGTGTAGGTGATCTCGGGGTAGCGGCGGCGCGAGTTCTCGATCGCCTCGGGGTCGGTCGCGACCACGGTCGCACCGAGGTCGTGCAGGCGAGCGGCGACGTCGAGCGACGGCGAGTCGCGGATGTCGTCCGACTCCGGCTTGAACGCCAGACCGAGCACCGCGATGCGGCGGCCCTCGACGGAGCCGCCCAGGCCCTCGGTGACGAGGTCGACGACGCGCTGACGGCGACGCAGGTTGATCGCGTCGACCTCTTTGAGGAAGGCGACGGACTCGCCGACGCCGAGCTCGTCGGCGCGGGCAGAGAAGGCGCGGATGTCCTTCGGGAGGCAGCCGCCTCCGAAGCCGATGCCCGCGTTCAGGAAGCGGCGGCCGATCCGCACGTCGTAGCCGATCGCGTCGGCGAGCTGCGTGACGTCCGCGCCGGTGACCTCCGCGATCTCGGCGATCGCGTTGATGAACGAGATCTTGGTCGCGAGGAAGGCGTTGGCCGAGACCTTCACCAGCTCGGCGGTGGCGTAGTCGGTGACCACGAGCGGGGTCTCGGCCGCGAGCGCCGTCGCGTAGACCTCGTCGAGGGTCGCCTTCGCCGCTGCTCCGGCCTCGCCCGCGGGCACGCCGTAGACGAGCCGGTCGGGGCTGATCGTGTCCTTGACCGCGAAGCCCTCGCGGAGGAACTCGGGGTTCCAGGCGAGGGTCGCACCGGAGGAGGCGATGCGGTCGGCCAGGCGGGCGGCGGTGCCGACGGGGACGGTCGACTTGCCGACGACGAGGGAGTCCGCCTCGAGGTAGGGCAGGAGACCGTCGATCGCCGAGTCGACGTAGGTCATGTCCGCGGCGTTCTCGCCCGGCTTCTGCGGGGTGCCAACGGCGACGAAGTGCACGGCCGCACCGGCGGCGTCGGCCATGTCGGTCGAGAAGCGCAGGCGCCCGGAGGCGACGCCGGAGGACAGCAGCTCCGGGAGGCCGGGCTCGAAGAACGGCGCGGTGCCGGCGGCCAGGGCGTCGATCTTCTTCTGGTCGACGTCGATGCCGATGACGTCGTGGCCGAGCTCGGCCATGGCGGCAGCGTGGACGGCACCGAGGTAGCCGCAGCCGATGACAGAAAGCTTCACAGGGGTTCTCCGAATCGTGGCGGGTTCGTGTCGCGGTCGCGACGGTGAGGAGGAGCGATGCGATGCGGCGAGGCGTCAGCGCGCCCGCGGACGCGCGACTACCGCCGCGCCAATGCTCTCAGATCGCGGGAGACGTCGGCGACAGCCGCCGCGATCTGCGCCGCCACGCGCTCGTGCACGGCCTCGCTGCGGCCGATCGGGTCCTCGATGTCGTCGCCGCCCTCGCCCCGCGGGGCGCGCCCGCGGTGGGCGGCGGCGAGCCGCACGACGGCGCGGAGCCGCGCGGCGGGGTCCTCGACCGTCGGCAGCGGCACCTCCCGCAGCACGAACGGCAGCACGCGGGCGAACTCGAGCAGCGTGAAGCCGCGGAGGAGGAGCGACGGGAAGCGCCGGGAGGCGTCGACCAGGTGGTCGCGCGTCATCGTGAGCAGGAGGTCGGCGTCGCCGACGATCGCGTCGCCGAGCACCGCGCTCGTGTGCGCGGCCGGGTCTCCCCCGTGCTGAGCCGAGAAGCGGGCCGAGACCGGGTCCATCGGCAGTCCGTCGCGCGTCCTCACTCCGGCGCTCGTGAACGCGAAGAGCGGACCTCCCGCGGGTGATGTCGCGTCGGCGAGTGCGGCGCGCAGCAGCTGCTCCGCCATCGGCGACCGGCAGATGTTGCCGGTGCAGACCGAGAGCACGGTGAAGACGGGGGCGGCGGAGGCGGCGACCGGTTCGTCCGGTCGCCAGCTCCGGCGGGCGGGGCGGGCGGAGTCGTCTCCCGGGAAGATCATCGCGGGGCGCTCAGGCCGAGGTCGACGCGGGCTCGGGCTCGACGGCCGTGTCCGGGCGGGCACCCGATCGCTCGGAGCCGTAGTAGCTCGTGTAGTAGTAGCCGTAGCCCCGGCCGACCTGGCCGCGCGCGGGCACGCGGTTGAGGATCACGCCGAGGGTGTGGCCGCTGACCCGCTCGATGTTCTGGATCGCCTTGCCCAGCTCGTCGGTCGTCGTCCTGCCCGCGGAGATGACCACGAGCGCGCCGTCGGTGCGGGCGGTGAGGATGGCGCCGTCCGTGACGGGCAGGAGCGGCGGCGCATCGACGATCACGATGGCCTCGCGAGCGATCTCGTGCAGGAGGATGTCCATGCCGTTGGAGCCGAGCAGCTCGGACGGGTTCGGCGGGATCGACCCGGCTCCGAGCACCCAGAGGTTGCCGGACGGGCCCCACGGCTGCAGGACGTCCTGCAGTTCCGCCTTGCCGATCAGCAGGTCGGTCAGGCCGACGCCGGGAACGAGGCCGAACGACTTGGCGACGGTGGGCTTGCGGAGGTCGCCATCGACGACGACGGTCCGCTGGCCGGAGGCGGCAAGCGTCACCGCGAGGTTCGCGGTCACCGTCGACTTGCCGTCCGAGGGCAGCGGGCTCGTCACGACGATGATGCGCGGCGGGCTGTCGATGTTCATGAACTGCAGGTTCGTGCGGAGCTCGCGCAGCGCCTCGGCGAGTGCGTGCTTGCCGTCGGCCTTGATGTAGTCGGTCGTGTCGGCCTCGGGGACGATGCGGTTGGTCTCGCTGAGGCGCTTGTCGACGGGGAGGGTGCCGACCACGGGGAGGTCGAACAGGCGCTCGACCATCTCGGCGGTGCGGATGCGCCGGTCCAGCGTGTTGCGGACGAACGCGTAGACGAGACCGAGGACGAGGCCCGCGAGCGCGCCGACCGCGAGGACGAGGCGCAGGTTCGGGAACGCCGGCGAGGACGGGAGCGCCGCGGCCTGCAGAACGGTGAGGGAGACCGTGTCGCCGACGCCCGTCTCCTGGTTGACCTGCTGCACCTTGGTGGCGATGGCCGCGACCCAGGCGTCGGCGAGCTTCTGCGCGCCCTCGGGGGTGGAGGCGGTGGCGCTGACCTTCATCACCGGGGCGACCGTGTCGGCCTGCACCGTGATCGCCGAGATCAGCGTGGCGGGCGAGACGTCGAGGCCGAGGCTGTCGATCGCGATCTGCGCCACGTCGCGCGAGGTGGCGATCGGGACGTACGTGGCGAGGCTCGACTTGGCGACGGACTGCGCGATCTGCTGCGTGTAGATCGCCTGGCTGTCGTCGGCACCGGTGGTGGCGACGGAGACCAGGCCCTGCGAGTCGGCGACGTACCGCGGCTTCTGCGTCAGCGACCAGCCGAAGGCGACGAGAGTGCCGAGGAGGATCGCCGCGACGATCGGGATCCAGTGGTCGCGCAGCAGCCGGAGGACGTCTCGAAGTTCCACAGAGTCAGATTTCCTTCGCTGGTACGGATCACGCGGCGGGCGCCGGCGACGGGTTCTTCCGAATTCTGACACAGCGCTTCCGCGCCCTCGGCGCCAGGCGCGTCAACCGTGCCACCTGTCGGGGGTGGGCTCCGGCGGAGTCCCTCTCGTGATCACTCCGAGGCCCTCGAGCTCGACGACCGCCGACTCGACGACCGCCTCCGCATCGACGCCGGCGGGCGGCGGGCCCGCCTCCTCGAGCACCGCGGCGACGAGACCGGGCAGATCGGAGCCCCGGCCGGCGTGGCGCCAGATCGTCGGGCCGATGCCGGACAGGCGCACGAGGGTGCCGCCGCAGAACACGAGCAGCTGGCCGTCGGCGAGCTCCACCGCGTCGTCCGCAGGGGTGCGCAGGACGGTGCCGGGCAGGGCCTCGCCCACAGGGTCGAGCTGCACGGAGACCACGTCGGACCAGGCGGACGGGGCCTCGGCGCCGAGGGACGCGAAGACCTCCTCGACCAGGTGCACCACGCTCGCGGCCTCGGAGTAGACCAGTCGCCGGACGCCGCCCAGCGCCGAGAGGGTGCGGACGAGATCGGCGATCGGCCGCGGGCGGGCCGAGAGGTAGGAGGTCTGCGGCACCAGGTCCTCGATCGCGTCGACCGGGTCGACGTGCTCGAGGAAGGGCGTCCCGACGCCGTCGCGGCGCTCGAGCAGGAGGACTCCGGCCAGACGCAGGGGCGCCTTCGGGACCGGTCGGAGGGCGAGCGACCCGGGGGCCAGCTGCGCCTTCGGCGCCGATCCGGTCAGCGGCTTCACCGACAGCGGCTTGGGATAGGGCAGGACGCGCCCCTCCGGGGTCACGCCGACCGTCTCGTCGGTGACGTAGCCGAAGCGGGACCCGAGCGTCCGGGCGATGGTGGTCTTGCCGGTCCCGGAGGCGGCGACGAAGGCCAGCACGCGGCCGGACTCGTCGGAGATCCCGCAGGCGTGGAGCATCAGCAGGTCGGCGCGCCGGGCGCCGATCGCCTCGAGGGTCAGGGTCGAGGTCAGGGACTCCTCGAGCTGCGCGAGCGTGGCGCTCGAGACCCGGGGCGAGCCGTCGACCGGGACGGAGGGGTCGTGCCCCACCTCGGCGAGGACGTCGCGTGCTCCCGCGTCGGGCTCGGACGCGCAGGCCGCCCAGCTGTCGGCGATCCGCGCCGCGTCCTCGTCGCCGACGCCGCGTCCGAAGACCACGCGGAACGGGGTCTCGAGGACCGAGACGGACAGGGTGCGGGGCTCGGCGCCCCTCCCCCCGGCGATCAGTACGCCCCGTCGCGGGCGAGGACGGCGCGCGCGGTCTTGAAGAGGATGACGATGTCGCCGGTCATCGACCAGTTCTCGACGTAGTACAGGTCGAGGCGGACGGTGTCCTCCCACGAGAGGTTCGAGCGTCCGCTGACCTGCCAGAGCCCGGTGATGCCCGGCTTCATCAGGAAGCGGCGGTGCACGTGCTCCTCGTACTGCTCGACCTCGCGGGCCAGCGGCGGGCGGGGGCCGATCAGGGACATGTCGCCGCGGAAGACGTTCAGGAACTGGGGCAGCTCGTCGAGGCTGAAGCGCCGGAGGATCGCACCCACCCGGGTGACGCGGGGGTCCTTCGCCATCTTGAAGAGGATCGAGTTCCCCTCCGCACGCTGCTGCGACGCGAGAGCCGCCAGTCGCGCCTCCGCGTCGACGACCATCGAGCGGAACTTCAGCATCTCGAAGGTCGCGCCGTTCAGGCCGATGCGCTCCTGCCGGAAGAGCACGGGCCCGGGGCTGGTGACCTTGACCAGCACGGCGACGACGACGAGCACCGGCGCGCTGAGGATGATCAGCATGGTCGACGCCAGGATGTCGAAGAGGCGCTTGGCGAACCGCTGGCGGCCGTCGAAGCGCGGGGTCTCGACGTGGATCAGCGGAAGGCCCGCGACGGGGCGGGTGTGGATGCGCGGACCGCCGATGTCGGTGAGGCTCGGCGCCACGACGAGGTGCTCGCGCCCGGGCTCGAGCGTCCAGCTCAGCTCGCGGATCCGCTGCGGCGCCAGCTCGTCGGAGCTCGTGACGACCACCGTGTCGGCACCGGTGGCGTCCATCACGGCGCGGACGCCGTCGATCCCGGTGAACCCGTGGACCGCGAGGCCCGAGAGCTCCTGCTCGCTCCGCAGCGCGTCCGCACCGCCGACCGAGGTCGAGACGGCGCCGACGAGCTTGTAGCCGGCCTCGGTGCCGCGACGCAGCTCGCGCGCGGTGTGCAGGACGCTCGCGCGGGAGCCGAGGAGCACGACCTGGCTCGAGAAGCGGCCCGCCCGGCGCTGCCGGGTGAGCCAGGAGCGCCAGACCAGGCGGCCGACGCAGATCAGCACGATCCCGGCGGGGAACGCCGTGATGATGTAGCCGCGCGCGAGCAGGATCTGGAGCAGGTAGGCGATGATCGCGACGATGCCGAAGAGCCAGATGGAGGCGTCGACGACGCGGCGGTACTCGACGTAGCCGGTGCCGACGATCCGGCGGTCGCGCGTGTCGAAGACCTGGAGGGCGAGGAGCCAGCCGACCGACAGGGCGAAGGACACCCAGGTGTAGCTGACCGCGATGTCGGCGGGGTTCTTGAACCCCAGATCCGAGTTCAGGTTCAGGTCGAACCAGAAGAGCTGCGTGCCGAAGACGGAGAGGACGATCGCGACGACGTCCGTGATGAGCAGCCGTCGCCGGTAGTCCTGCTCCCACGACGGCCGACGCCTCAGCGGTGCCCCTTGCGCCGTCATCGTTTCCCCCGACCTTTCCTGCTGCTTCGAAAGGCGTAATTCCGTTTCCGGTGTTGTCACGTCGTCAGGCTACCCACTTCCTCGTTTCGGAGGGGTGTCGCACCGGTGAGGAACGCTCGACCGGTCAGCCGCGGAGCCGGCCGCGGCTCTCCTGGAGGTAGCACGCGCCGCACAGCGACTCGTAGGTGACCGCCGTTCCGTCGATCGCGACCTGATCGCCGTCGAACACGAAGCGGCCGTCCACGACGCGCCCGTTGAAGATCGCTTTGCGCCCGCACCGGCAGATCGTCTTCAGCTCCTCGAGGCTGTGGGCGATCTCCAGGAGCCGCCTGCTTCCCGGGAACGCGGCGGTGCGGAAGTCCGTGCGGATGCCGTACGCCAGGACGGGCACGTTCTCGAGGATGGCGATCCGGAGCAGATCGTCGACGTGCGACTCCGGCAGGAACTGCGCCTCGTCGACGAGCAGAGCACTCACGTCGCGCTTCGACTCGGCCAGCACGCGGGCCCGGGCGGCGGTGAAGACGGCCACCGGGTCCCCGTCGGGCTCGAACAGGATGTCCACCGGACGGGTCACGCCGAGCCGCGACACGATCAGCTCCTCGCCCTTCGTGTCGACGGCCGGCTTGGCCAGCAGCACCCGGTGCCCGCGCTCCTCGTAGTTGTGCGCGGCCTGCAGGAGCGACGTGCTCTTCCCGCTGTTCATCGCTCCGTAGCGGAAGTACAGCTTGGCCATCAGGTCTCCTCGGGGCGGGTCCGGAGGCGGGGCCCCCGGGGTGAGCAGGGGCCGGTCACGGGAGGAACCCGTCCTCGCCGGCGCGGCGGATCAGGTCGGCCCGGCGGCTCGCGGGCCTGCCGACGGCGACGTACTTGCGGCGCACTCGCTGCAGGTAGGTCTTCGCGGTCTCGAACTGCACGTTCATCTTGGCGGCGACCTCGGGGGTGCTCGATCCGGACGCGTAGAGGCGCAGCGCCTCCAGCTCGCCGGCGCTGAGCCGTGGGCGCTGCTGCGCCGCGACCCCGGACGGCAGGGGCCGCCACTGCGCGGACGAGACGTCGGCCGAGCGCATCTCGAGAGCGGCGCGGGTCTGCTCCATCACCTCGGCGAGCGGGCGCGACTTCGCCAGGTGCCGCACGGCTCCGGCCTTCAGGGCGCGCTCGCGGACCTCGTCGTCCTCGCTCGCGGAGAGCGCCACGACCGCGGCTCCCGCCGCCCGGCAGGTCCGGATCCGCGCCTCGATCGAGATCGGCTCGCGCAGCTCGACGTCCATCACGACCACCTGGGTGGGGAAGACATCGCTCGTCACCAGGTCGTGCCAGGTGGAGGCGGCCACGACGACCTCGAAGTCCGGGGCGTGGGTGCGGATCCACGCGCTCGTCGCCGCGAGCAGGTCCTCGCGCGGGTCGAGCAGGCCGAGCCGGACCGCACGGGGTGGCGCGTCGCGGGCGCTCCGGGCGGAGGAGCCCGAGGGCTCACCGGAGCGGGTGACCATGCGGACGATCCTAGCCGCGGCCGGGCCCGCGCCCGGCTCAGAACAGCGTCGGCTGTCCGACGCCCGGCAGGATCGCGGCGCGCTCCGGCCCGAGCTCCCCGACCAGCAGCCCGTCGTGCTGGAGGGAGCGCCGCTCGCCGCCGAGGGTCCGCAGCGTTCCGAGCGAACCGAGGGCGGAGGACTTGACGGAGCCGGTGGCCGGGTCCTCCTCGCCGCGCTCGAGCCCGTGCGCGCGCATCAGCGGGCGGATGCGCGCCGAGAGCCAGCGCCGGTACTCGAGAGGCGCGTAGGCGTCGCGGCCCGGGTAGAGCGCTCGGTACTTGTCGACCAGCTCGGGGTGCTCCTGCCCGAGCCACTGCAGGAACCACTCCTTCACCCCGGGCTTGAGGTAGAGGGTCGAGTACATGATCGTGCTGGCGCCCGCCTCGCGGCAGGCCCGGAGCGACTCGTCGAGGTGCGCCCGTGTGTCGGTGAGGAACGGCAGGATCGGCATCAGGAACACCGAGCAGTCGAAGCCGGCCTCCCGTGCCGCGGTGACCGTCGCCAGCCTGGCCGCCGCGGTCGGCGCACCCGGCTCGACGGAGCGCTGGAGGCCCTCGTCGTAGACGGCGATCGAGACTCCGAGGTCGACCGGGACGTGCTCGGCGGCCTCGCGGAGCAGCGGCAGGTCTCGCCGCAGCAGCGAGCCCTTCGTGAGGATCGAGATCGGGGTGCCCGAGGCGGCGAGCGCGGCGATGATGCCCGGCATCAGCCGGTAGCGGCCCTCGGCGCGCTGGTACGGATCGGTGTTGGTGCCGAGTGCCACGGGGTGCCGCTCCCAGCTCGGCTTGGCGAGCTCCCGGGTGAGGACCTCGGCGACGTTCACCTTCACGACGATCTGCGAGTCGAAGTCGCGGCCGCCGTCGAACTCGAGGTACTCGTGCGTGGGCCGGGCGAAGCAGTAGGTGCAGGCGTGGGTGCAGCCGCGCATCGGGTTGATGCTCCAGCCGAACGGCATCTTCGAGGAGGTGTGCACGCGGTTGAGCGCCGACTTCGCGAGCACCTCGTAGAAGGTGATGCCCTCGAACTCCGGCGTGCGCACCGTCCGCACCAGGTCGGTGAGCTTGACGAGCCCGGGCAGCGCGGCCTCGTCGGCCGTGCCGATCGACTGCCCGCTCCACCTCATGGAGCCATTAGAACATACGTTCGAACGGGTCGCACCCGATCAGACCGAGGCGGACAGCTCCAGCGTCTCGGCGGTCGCGGTGACCGTCTGCTCGGCCTTCTCGGGCGCGTCGTTGAGCGTCGAGCCGTAGCTCGGCACCAGTGCGCGGATCCGCGGCTCCCAGGCCTTCATCCGGTCGGGGAAGCACTTCTGCACGATGTCGAGCATGATCGGCACGGCGGTCGAGGCTCCGGGCGAGGCGCCGAGCAGGCCGGCGATCGTGCCGTCCCCTCCGGTGATGACCTCGGTGCCGAACTGCAGCACGCCGCCCTTCTTCTCGTCCTTCTTCATCACCTGGACGCGCTGGCCGGCGGTGATCAGGTACCAGTCCTCGTCGCGGGCGGTGGGCAGGAACTCGCGCAGGGCCTTCATCTTCTTGCCACGGCCGGCGAGCACCTCGCCGATCAGGTACTTCATCAGGTCGAGGTTGTCGCGGGCGACCGCGAGCATCGGGCCGATGTTGTGCGGTCGGATCGACAGGGGCAGGTCGAGCCACGAGCCCCGCTTCAGGAACTTGGGCGTGAAGCCCGCGTAGGGGCCGAAGAGGAGGGACGACTCGCCGTCGACGACGCGCGCATCGAGGTGCGGCACCGACATCGGGGGCGCACCGACCGCGGCCTTGCCGTAGACCTTCGCCTTGTGCCGGGCGACCAGCTCGGGGTTGTCGGTGCGGAGGAACTGCCCCGAGATCGGGAAGCCTCCGAAGCCCTTGATCTCGGGGATGCCCGACTTCTGCAGGAGGTGCAGCGCACCGCCGCCGGCGCCGACGAAGACGAAGCGGGCGGTCACCGACTGGGGCGTGCCTCCGACGACCTGCTTGAGGTCGAGGCGCCAGGTGCCGTCCTTCTGCCGGGTGATGTCGGTGACCTCGCGGCCGGTGTCGAGCGTGCCGCCGTGGGCGACGACGTGGTCGAACAGCTGGTGGGTCAGCGAGCCGAAGTCGACGTCGGTGCCGGCCGGCATGCGCGTCGCCGCGTAGGGGCCGCCGCCGGCGGGACGCTGCTCCATCAGCAGGGGCGCCCACTCGTGGATGGTCTTGACGCTCTCGGTGAACTCGATGCCGGCGAACAGCGGCTGGTCCTTGAGCGCCTCGTAGCGCTTCCGGAGGTACTCGACGTTGGCCTCGCCGTGCACGAAGGTCATGTGCGGCGCCGGGTTGATGAAGCTGGAGGGCTCGCGGATGTCGCCGGACTCCACCAGGCTCGACCAGAACTGGCGCGAGATCTGGAACTGCTCGTTGATCTGGATCGCCTTGGCCGGGTCGACGGAGCCGTCGGCCGCCTCGGGCATGTAGTTCAGCTCGCAGAGGGCCGCGTGACCGGTGCCCGCGTTGTTCCACGGGTTCGACGACTCCTGCGCCACGTCGCCGAGGCGCTCGTAGGCGGCGATCGTCCAGTCGGGCTGCAGCTGGGTGATGAGTGCGCCGAGCGTGGCGCTCATGATGCCCCCACCGATGAGGGCGACGTCGACCGGTTCCGAGGAGTTCACGAGAGTCGAGTTTACGCTCGCCCGGGCACGCCGCGGCGGGGAGGGGCCCCGCTCCCCCATCAAATTCGCGGCTTTTCCACCCGGAAGGGGCCGGAACGCTCGGCGCCGGCCCCGTCCACGCCGGTCAGGAGACGGGCTGCTTCGCCGCGATGAGCTCGGCGATCTGCACGGCGTTCAGGGCCGCGCCCTTGCGGAGGTTGTCGTTGCTGATGAAGAGCGCGAGGCCGCGTCCCTCCGGGGCGCCCTCGTCGGCGCGGATGCGGCCGACGAAGCTCGGGTCCTTGCCCGCGGCCTCCAGCGGAGTCGGCACCTCGCGCAGCACGACGCCGGGCGCGTCGGCCAGCAGCTCGCGAGCACGCTCGGGGCTGAGGGCGGAGGCGAACTCGGCGTTGACGGAGAGCGAGTGGCCGGTGAACACGGGGACGCGCACGCAGGTGCCCGAGACCAGCAGCTCCGGGAGCTCGAGGATGCGGCGGCTCTCGTTGCGGAGCTTCTTCTCCTCGTCGGTCTCGTTCGAGCCGTCCTCGACCAGGCTCCCCGCGAAGGGGATGACGTCGAAGGCGATCGGGGCGACGTACTTGTCCGGCGCGGGGAAGTCGACCGCCGAGCCGTCGTGCACCAGGTCGAGCAGGTGCTCGTCGGCGACGGCGGCGCGGACCTGGCCGGCCAGCTCGTTCGCTCCGGCCAGCCCGCTGCCGGACACGGCCTGGTAGGTGCTGACGATCAGGCGCGTGAGCCCCGCCTCGCGGTCGAGGACCTTGAGGATCGGCATCGCGGCCATCGTGGTGCAGTTGGGGTTGGCGATGATGCCCTTGACCGCCTGGTCGATGGCGTGGGGGTTCACCTCGCTGACGACCAGCGGGACCTCGGGGTCCATCCGCCAGGCGCTGGAGTTGTCGATCACGGTGACGCCGGCCGCGGCGAAGCGGGGCGCCTGCGCGCGCGATCCCGTGGCTCCGGCCGAGAACAGGGCGATGTCGAGCCCCGACGGATCGGCGGTCTCCACGTCCTCGACCACGACGTCCTCGCCGCGGAACGGCAGCGTCGTGCCCGCCGAGCGGGCGGTGGCGAAGAAGCGGATGGACGCGATCGGGAAGTCGCGCTCCTCGATTAGGCGGCGCATCACCTTCCCGACCTGGCCGGTCGCGCCGACGACGCCCACGTGGAGGGGGGTGCTGCTCATGCTGTGCTCTTTCGTCCGTGCGGCGCGCGGGCCGCTCGTGGCGGGGGGATCGAGGGAGAGGGTACCGGTCGGTCCGGCCGCTCGGGAGGAACGGCCGGATCGCGAGGGTGTCCGGCCGTCAGCGGCCGGTGCCGGCGTAGACGACGGCCTCGTCCTCGGCGTCGAGCCCGAAGGCGGTGTGCACGACGCGCAGAGCCTCGTTCACGGTGTCGGCGCGGGTGACGACCGAGATGCGGATCTCGCTCGTGGAGATCATCTCGATGTTGATCCCGGCCTCGTAGAGGGAGCGGAACAGCTTCGCGGAGACGCCGGCGTTGGTGCGCATCCCGGCGCCCACGAGCGCGAGCTTGGCGATCTGGTCGTCGTACTGCAGGGACTCGAAGCCGACCTCGTCCTTCTCGGCGTTGAGAGCCATGAGGACCGTCTGGCCGTCGGCCTTGGGCAGGGTGAACGAGATGTCGGTGCGGGCGGTGGCCGCAGCCGACACGTTCTGCACGATCATGTCGATGTTGGAGCCGGTCTTGGCCACGATCGTGAAGATCTGCGCGGCCTTGCCCGGGATGTCGGGGACTCCGACGACGGTGATCTTCGCCTCGTTCAGGTCGGCGGCGACTCCGGCGATGATGGGCTCTTCCACGGCTTGTCCGTTCTGCTCGGCGCCGGCGGTCTCGGCGTTGTAGACGATGGTGCCCTCGTTGGGGCTGAAGGAGGAGCGCACGTGGAGCGTGACTCCGTGGCGGCGGGCGAACTCGACGGCGCGGATGTGCAACACCTTCGCGCCCGCGGCGGCCAGCTCGAGCATCTCCTCGCTGGTGATGCGGTCGAGCTTGCGGGCCTTCTTGACGACCCGCGGGTCGGCGGTGAAGACGCCGTCGACGTCGGTGTAGATCTCGCAGGTGTCGGCGCCGAGTCCCGCGGCGAGCGCGACGGCGGTGGTGTCCGAGCCGCCGCGGCCGAGGGTGGTGATGTCCTTCGTGTCGCGGTTGAAGCCCTGGAAGCCCGCGACGATGACGACGGCGTTCTCGTCGAGCGCCTCGCGGAGGCGGACCGGGGTGATGTCGACGATGCGGGCGGCGCCGTGCTGCGCGTCCGTGATCATGCCGGCCTGGCTGCCGGTGAAGGAGCGGGCCTCGAAGCCCATGCTCTTGATCGCCATCGCCAGCAGCGCCATCGAGATGCGCTCGCCCGAGGAGAGCAGCATGTCGAGCTCGCGGGGGGCGGGGATGGGCGTGACCTGGTGGGCGAGCTCGAGCAGGTCGTCGGTGGTGTCGCCCATGGCCGAGACGGCGACGACCACGTCGTTGCCCGCCTGCTTGGTGGCGACGATCCGCTTCGCGACCCGCTTGATGCTCTCCGCGTCGGCGACGGAGGACCCGCCGAACTTCTGGACGATCAGGCTCACGTGCTGCTCCCGTGTCGGTGGCTGGACCGCCGTCGCGACCCGACGGGCGAGTCTACCGGTCGACCGCATGCCGGAGCGGTCATGCGACTCCGGCGGCCGCGTCAGTTCTCGACGAGCCGGCGGCCCTCGAAGGCGCGGCCGAGGGTGATCTCGTCGGCGTACTCGAGGTCTCCGCCGACGGGCAGCCCGGAGGCCAGACGGGTGATGCGGATGCCGAGGGTGCTGAGCATGCGCGAGAGATAGGTCGCCGTCGCCTCGCCCTCGAGGTTCGGGTCGGTCGCGATGATGACCTCCTGCACCTCGCCGTCCGCGAGCCGCTGCAGCAGCTGGCGGATGCGGAGCTGATCCGGGCCGATGCCGTCGATCGGGCTGATCGCGCCGCCGAGCACGTGGTAGAGCCCGCGGAACTCGCGGGTGCGCTCGATCGCCGGGACGTCCTTCGCCTCCTCCACGACGCAGATGACGGCGCGGCTGCGGCGCGGATCGCGGCAGATCCCGCAGGTCGCCTCCTCCGCCACGTTCCCGCAGATGTCGCAGAAGTGCACACGGCCGCGCAGCTCGAGCAGGATCTCGGCGAGCCGGGTGACGTCGAACGTCTCGGTCTGCAGGATGTGGAACGCGATGCGCTGGGCGGACTTCGGGCCGATGCCGGGGAGCCGGCCGAGCTCGTCGATCAGCTCCTGGACGATGCCTTCGTACATGCGGTCGCCTCCTCTCGGGTGGGGCGGACGGGGGTGGCGGTGCGGGCGGCGGAGG
>NZ_PSVY01000008.1:0-128170 GCF_002932635.1 Rathayibacter sp. AY1D1 | reverse complement strand
AAATTGGCATTGAACATAGTGCACGCTGTTGAGTTCTCAAGAATCGGACACATCCCGCCTCCACACCAGAACGGTGCTTCACAACGAAAGTGATCGAAGAATTTGTTGCTTGCGTCATACGCGTCTTCTCGGTAGACTAGGAGAAGTTTCTTTCCCCTGTCGCCGTGGCAACTTGTATAACTTAGCACATCCGCAGGCCGTGTCAAATCCGGCTTCTTCGCGATGTCGTCACGCTCATAGGCGCTCCGACGTTGCTCGGTTCAGGACCTGAGTCCTGCGCCGGGCGGCGAAGTTGCTGGATCCGAGGGATCCTGCGAAGGCTTTACATCGGTGCGGCAGACCTGCTCCGAAAAGCTGTCTTGCCGAGTGGATGGTCCCGATTGAGGCCGGGACGTAGGAGCTGCTGCTCTTTCCGTTTCCCTGCGGCCTTTGTGGCGACTCGGAATAAGTTACGCAGCGATCGCGGTGCTGTCAAACGACGGGCCGAAATCGCACATCCCGGGCGTGTCGGGATCAGGGGTCCTCCCCGTCGGCGCCCGGTTCCGCGGGCGGATCCGGGGTCCGAGCCGGCTGCATCGGACCGAGGCGGGCACCCGCGCGCGGGATCCGACTCCACCGAGTGGAAGGACCCTCCCCGGAAACGACGAGGAGCGCGCGACCCGGATCGCTCCGGTACCGCGCGCTCCTCGAGTGGATGCCGGGACTACGCCCCGATGCCGACCGCCTCGGGGGAGACGTCCGCACCGGGAGCCGCGGGCTCGAGCGCCTCGGCGACGCGCTGCGAGAGCGACGAGTCGACGTTCGCCCAGTACTGGAGCACGCGCTGCCGCAGCTCCGGACGGGTGACCTTCGACACGTGGCCGGCGATGTTCGCGACCAGGCGGGCGCGCGCGTCGTCGTCGAGGACCTCACGGTAGAGCGTCCCCGCCTGACCGAAGTCGTCGTCCTCCGGGTGGAGGGTCGCCGCGGCGCGCGTCAGCTCGCCGTCGGTCTCCCAGCCGGCCGACTCCGCCGCCCGGGCGGGATCGGCGTGGGCGCCGCCCATCGTGTTCGGCGCGTAGACGGGCACCTCGGACTTCTGGAAGTCGAACCGCATGGGGCCGTCCTTCGAGTACGAGTGCACGGGCGACTTCGGCGCGTTCACCGGCAGCTGCGCGTGGTTGGTCCCCACGCGGTAGCGGTGCGCGTCGGCGTAGCTGAAGATGCGCGCGAGGAGCATCTTGTCGGGGCTTGCCGCGATCCCGGGCACGAAGTTCGAGGGGGCGAACGCCGCCTGCTCGATCTGCGCGAAGTAGTTCTCGGGGTTCCTGTCGAGCGTCATGGTGCCGACCTGGATCAGCGGGTAGTCCGCGTGGGGCCAGACCTTGGTGAGGTCGAACGGGTTGAACCGGTAGCTCTTCGCGTCCTCGTACGGCATGACCTGCACGGACAGCGTCCACGAGGGGAAGTCGCCGCGGTCGATGGCGGAGGACAGGTCGCGGATGTGGAAGTCCGCGTCCTCACCGGCGATCTGGTCGGCCTGCTCCTGGCTCAGGATCTCGACGCCCTGATCGGTCTTGAAGTGGTACTTGACCCAGAAGCGCTCGCCGGCGGCGTTGATCCACTGGTAGGTGTGCGAGCCGAAGCCGTCCATGTGCCGCCACGAGGAGGGGAGGCCGCGGTCGCCCATGAGCCATGTGACCTGGTGGGCCGACTCGGGCGAGAGGGTCCAGAAGTCCCACTGCATGTCGTGGTCGCGCAGGTGGCTGCCGGGCAGGCGCTTCTGCGAGCGGATGAAGTCGGGGAACTTGATGCCGTCGCGGATGAAGAAGACGGGGGTGTTGTTGCCGACGAGGTCGTAGTTGCCCTCGCTCGTGTAGAACTTCAGCGCGAAGCCGCGGGGGTCGCGCCAGGTGTCGGGCGAGCCCTGCTCGCCGGCGACCGTGGAGAACCGCGCGAGCATCTCGGTCTCGACTCCGGGCTGGAAGAGCGCGGCACGCGTGTAGGCGCTGACGTCGGCGGTGGTGGTGAAGCGTCCGAAGGCTCCGCCGCCCTTGGCGTGGACGACCCGCTCCGGGATGCGCTCGCGGTTGAACTGGGCCAGCTTCTCGACGAGGTAGTGGTCGTGGAGCGCGAGGGGTCCGTCGGCTCCGACGCTCAGCGAGTGGTCGTCACTCGCGACCGGTGCTCCGGAGTTCGTGGTGGTGAATCGTTCCTCGGTCATGTTCCTCCTGTCGGCGAGGGGCACGGGGCCCGCCGCTGCGGTGTAGCGGATGTCGGTCAGTGGGCCAGGGCCAGGCAGTCGGGGCAGGTGCCCCAGAACGTGACGTCGGCGGTGTCCACGGCGAAGCCGCTCGCGGTCTGCGGATGCAGGCACGGCGCCTCCCCGACGACGCAGTCGACGTCGGCCACGGCCCCGCAGCGCCGGCACACCACGTGGTGGTGGTTGTCGCCGACCCGCAGCTCGAACCGGCGGGGGTGGCCCTCCGGCTCGATGCGGCGGACGATCCCGGCGTCGGTGAACGCCGAGAGCACTCCGTAGACCGCCTGGGCCGAAGCCTCGGGGAGGCCCTCGCGCACTCGGGCCAGGACCGCGTCCACCCCGGAGTGCGGGTGCTCCTCGAGAGCGAGGAGCACCGCGCGCCGGGTGGCGGTGACCTTGAGCCCGGAGGCTCGGAGCCGCTCGTCCACTGTCGTCATGCCGAGGACACTACCCGAGTTGTCTTGAGCGGATCAAAACAACGGGCGGCGTGGCGCGCTCGTCCGGGTGAACGGCCGGGAACGCTCCGGCGGCCACGCGGAGGCTCCGATCAGGCGACCGGACCCTCGACCAGCACGACCTGGGCGGAGCGGGCGGCGCCCGCGGAGTCGGTCCACGAGATCGTCACCGACTCCCCGGGCTCGCGCTGCGCGAGCGAGGCGGACAGCTGGTCGGCCGAGGCGACGGCGACCCCGTCGACCGCGGTGACGACGTCCCCCGCCTCGAGGCCCGCCTGCGCGGCCGGCCCGCCCTCGACGACTCCGCCGATCACGGCGCCGGACGCGGTGGTCGCGAGCGCGCGCGAGGTCGGCGACGCGGTGCCGGAGGAGAGGGAGACGCCGAGGAAGGCCGGATAGCCGATCTCGACGGTGGCCGTGTCGGCGCCCGCTTCGATGGTGGCCACGATGTCCAGGGCCTTCGAGATCGGGATCGCGAAGCCGGTGATGTCGGCCGTCCCGCTGGAGGCGGCGGTGTCCATCCCCACGACGCGGCCGGCGGAGTCGACGAGCGGGCCGCCGGAGTCGCCGGAGACGATGTCGGCGTCGGTCTGGATCAGCCCGGTCAGCGTCTCGGCGGAGATCCCCGACTCGGAGCGGGTGGTGATCTGCTGATCGAGACCCGTGACCGTGCCGGTGGCGGCGACCAGGTCGCCCGTCCCTCCCGCGTTGCCGACGGCGATCACGGTGTCGCCCACAGCGACCCCGTCCGTGTCGAGCGAGGCGGGGGTGAGGCCGGAGGCGTCCTCCAGCTGCAGGACGGCGACGTCGTTCGTCGCGTCGGTGCCGACGACGCGGGCGGTGTAGCTGCGGCCCGTCGACTCCACCGTGACCGAGATCGCGGTGGCGCCCTCGACGACGTGGTTGTTGGTGAGGATCATGCCGTCGGAGGTGAGGATCATGCCGGTGCCGGCCGAGCGGGCGCCCTGGTAGGTGAGCTCGGAGGTGATCGTGACGACGCCGGCGGTCTGCGCGGTGCTCGCGGCCACGGCGTCGGTCGCGCCGGTGGCCGGCTCGGCGGCGGAGGAGCCGCCCTGCGTCGAGCCGTACGGGGAGGAGCCGCCCTGCGTCGAGCCGCCCTGCGTCGATCCGCCCTGCGTCGATCCGCCCTGCGTCGATCCGCCCCAGGAGGGGACGATCACGTACCCGCCGCCGAAGGATCCCCGCGAGCCGCCGGGGTAGACGATCGTGGCGGCGCCGGCCGAGGCGGAGGAGGCCGCCTCGGTGCGGCCGGCGGTGGCGACTCCGCCTGCTGTCACTCCGATCAGCACGGCGAGGCCGAGGCCGCCGGCGATCAGCGCCCGACGACGACGACGACGGTCGTCCGCGCGCAGCGCGCGCACCTCGTCGGCGCCCGTCGCCTCGGTGATGGCGGGCTGGTCGGTGAGCTCTCGCTCGTCGGATTCGTGTCGCTCGTTCATGGTGTCGTCCTCGTGCCGGGGCCGCCCCTGACGACGACCGGTTCCCATTCCACGCCCGGCCTCCCGGCGCCGCCTGGACGATGCTTATGCGGTTCCTATGAGCGCTCGCCGCTCTGAATGGTTGTAGCTTCAACCAAAAGCGGGTAGCGTCTCCGCCGTGACCACCTCCTCCCCCGACCTGCTCGCTCCCGACACCGCGATGGGCGCGGTGACCCTCCGCGTCGCCGACCTCGACGGGATGATCGCCTACTACCGCGACGCCGTGACGCTCGAGCTGCTCTCGCACGACGGACCGGTCGCGGTGCTCGGCCGCGGCGGAGTGCCGGCCGTGATCCTCCAGCACGCGCCCGAGCTGGTGCACGCCTCGCCGCGCAGCGCCGGCCTCTTCCACACGGCGATCCTCTTCGAATCGGAGGCGGCGCTCGCCGCGGCCGTGTACAGCGTCGCGAGCCGGCACCCCGGCTCCTTCACCGGCAGCTCCGACCACCTGGTCAGCAAGGCCTTTTACTTCGACGACCCCGAGCACAACGGCGTCGAGCTCTACTGGGACCGCGACCGCACGCAGTGGTCGTGGACGCACGGGCGGATCGAGATGAGCACGCTCTTCCTCGACCCGAACGCGTTCCTGCAGGAGCACCTCACCGAGGAGTCGATCGCGCAGCCGCGCCTCGGCGGCGCCTCCGTCGGCCACGTGCACCTGAGCGTGGGCGACGTCGCCACCGCGAAGGAGTTCTACGTCGACCGGCTCGGCTTCGAGACGACGATCGCGTACGGCGGGCAGGCGCTCTTCGTCTCGGCGGGCGGCTACCACCACCACATGGCGATGAACACCTGGAACTCGGCGGGCGCCGGACGCCGGCAGCAGGCCCTCGGCCTCGGACAGGTCGAGATCGTGGTGCCCGGCGCCGACGATCTCGGCGCGCTCGGCGAGCGGCTGGCCCGCTCCGGAGTCGCCACCCGCGACGACGGCCGCACCCTCGCCTTCGAGGACCCCTGGGCGAACGCGATCCGCGTCACGACCTCCTGAGCGCCGCCGATCGCGGGGACCCCCGCGGGTACGATGGTCGCGCGGAAGACCGCACTCCCCCGAGACTCCGGAGAACACGGTGCCCACGATCGTCGTTGAAGTCATGCCCAAGGCCGAGCTGCTCGACCCGCAGGGGAAGGCCGTCGCCGGCGCGCTCGCGCGGCTGGGCCACTCCGCCCTCCACGGCGTGCGGGTGGGCAAGCGCTTCGAGATCACCGTCGACGAGGTGACCGACGAGGTGCGCGCCTCGGTGCAGCGCATCGCCGACGAGATGCTCTCGAACTCGGTGATCGAGGACGTCGTCGGGATCCACTACCCGGCGGAGGCCGCCCGATGAGGATCGGCGTCATCACCTTCCCCGGCTCGCTCGACGACCGCGACGCCCAGCGCGCCGTCCGGTTCGCGGGTGCGGAGCCGGTCGCGCTGTGGCACGGCGACCACGACCTCGACGGCGTCGACGCGATCGTCCTGCCCGGCGGCTTCTCCTACGGCGACTACCTGCGCTGCGGCGCCATCGCCTCCCACTCCCCGATCATGCGCGAGGTCGTCGACGCGGCGAACGCCGGGACCCCGGTCCTCGGCATCTGCAACGGCTTCCAGATGCTCACCGAGGCGCACCTGCTGCCCGGCGGCCTGATCGCGAACGACATCGGATCCTTCGTCTGCCGCGACCAGCGCCTGATGGTCGCGAGCACCGAGACCGCCTGGACGAACGGCTTCGAGCCCGGCCAGGAGATCACGATCCCGCTGAAGAACGGCGAGGGCGGCTACATCGCCTCGGCCGACACGCTGCTCGAGCTCGAGGCGGA
Organism: Rathayibacter sp. AY1D1; assembly: GCF_002932635.1. Taxonomy (NCBI): domain Bacteria; kingdom Bacillati; phylum Actinomycetota; class Actinomycetes; order Micrococcales; family Microbacteriaceae; genus Rathayibacter; species Rathayibacter sp. AY1D1. The sequence goes on along the minus strand of NZ_PSVY01000008.1, from coordinate 122,177 downwards.
GGGACGCGTCGTCGTCCGCTACCTCGGCCACAACCCGAACGGCTCCATGAACGACATCGCCGGCATCAGCAACCGCCGCGGCAATGTGGTGGGGCTCATGCCGCACCCGGAGCACGCCGTCGAGGAGGGCTTCGGGCCCGACACGGCCGCCGCGATGCGCTCGGGTGTGGACGGGCTGACGTTCTTCACGTCGGCGCTGAAGTCGCTGCTCGCCTCCGCCTGACGCATCCGGTCCGGGCGGCTCCGCCCGCCCGCGACGCACGAGACCCCCGGTTCCGGCCGGGGGTCTCGTGCGTGATGGGCGATGTTCACGGAGCCGCTCAGGGCCCGGTCAGGACCTCGGGCTCGGGGGTCATCGAGATGGTGGGGATCGAGGCGGTGATCACGGTGCCGTCGGAACGGCGGGTGCCCTCGATGTCGGACGTGGTCGGCGCGCCGTGCAGGCGGCGGCCCTGGTGCGTGAGCGGGACGCGCACGGGGCTGCCGGCAGCGACGTGCACGCGCTCGTCGCGGACGGTGATCGCGGCGGAGTCGCCGGTCTCGACCGTCAGCAGGACCTCGGTCTGCGTCACCTCGACGCGCACGCGCGTGCCGTGGAGGGTGATGCGGAAGGCGAGGCGGTCCCAGTCGTCGGGCAGGCGCGGGTCGAGCGTGATCCGCCCACCGTGGTCGCGCATCCCGCCGAAGCCGTAGACGAGGGCGCTCCAGACGCCGCCCGTCGAGGCGACGTGGATGCCGTCCGCGGTGTTGCGGTGCAGGTCGGCGAGGTCGACGAACAGCGCCGACAGGAAGTAGTGGCGGGCCAGGTCGCTGTAGCCGACCTCGGCGGCGATGATCGACTGCACGACGGCCGAGAGGGTCGAGTCGCCGGTGGTCAGCGCGTCGTAGTACTCGAAGTCGGCACGCTTCTGCTCGGCGGTGAACTCGTTGCCCTGCAGCAGCAGCGCGAGCACGACGTCGGCCTGCTTGAGCACCTGGAAGCGGTAGATCACCAGCGGGTGGAAGTGCAGCAGCAGCGGGCGCTTGCTCGCGGGGGTGTTCTCGAGGTCCCACAGCTCCTTCTCGAGGAAGGCCGCGTCCTGCGGGTGGATGCCCGCCCGCGCGTCGAAGGGGATGTGCATCTTCTCGGCGGCGCGCGCCCACTCGAGCACCTCGCCCTCGTCGAGAGCGAGGCGGTCGGCCATCCGCTCGTACGCGGCGGGCTCGACGGCCTTCAGCAGCTCGACGGCGCGGGCGGCCGAGCGGAGGTTCGCCCGGGCCATGACGTTCGTGTACAGGTTGTCGTTGACGACGGTCGTGTACTCGTCCGGCCCCGTCACTCCGTGGATGTGGAAGTGATCGTCGCCGTTGCTGCGCCAGAAGCCCAGATCGGCCCACATCCGCGCGGTCTCGACGAGGATGTCGATCGCTCCGCGGGCGAGGAAGTCGTCGTCGCCCGTGGCACCCACGTACTGCATGAGCGCGTAGGAGATGTCGGCGTCGATGTGGTACTGAGCGGTGCCGGCGGCGTAGTACGCCGACGACTCCTGACCGTTGATGGTGCGCCAGGGGAAGAGCGCGCCGCGCTGGTTGAGCTCGGAGGCGCGCGCCCGGGCGGCCTCGAGCATGTTCTGCCGGAAGCGCAGGGCGTTCCGGGCGACGAGGGGCGCCGTGTAGCTGAGGAACGGGAGGACGTAGACCTCGGTGTCCCAGAAGTAGTGGCCGCCGTAGCCGGAGCCCGAGACGCCCTTGGCCGCGACTCCGCCGCCGTCGGTGCGGGCGGTGGACTGGGCGAGCTGGAAGAGGTTCCAGCGGGTGGCCTGCTGGATGGCGGGCTGGCCGTCCAGCTGCACGTCGGAGCGGGTCCAGAAGTCGTCGAGCCACTCGCGCTGCTTGACGAACTGCTCCTCGACCGGCGTCTCGCGGGCGCGGTCGAGCGTGCGGTCGCAGCGGTCGGCGAGCTCGCGCACGGGCACGCCGCGGGAGGTGTGGTAGGTCAGCGTCTTGACCAGGCGGACCGGCCGGCCGGCCTTGGCCTTCACGCGGTAGACGTGCTTGGCGAGGTCGTCGTCGATCTGGGAGGTCTGGTCCCACTCGTTCTCGGTCTCGAGCTGGTGCTCGGCGCCGCAGGCGACGGTCATCTGGGAGTTGGTGGTCCGGTAGCCGAGGAGGTAGCGGGTGCCGCTGACGCGCTTGAGGCGCGGCTGGAGCACGCGGTCCTCGAACGATTCCGCCTTGCGCGGGTCGAAGCCGGCGCCCTCGCTGCCGGAGGGGGCGTGGTACTCGTCCACGCCGTCCTGGCGGTTGAGGATCTGGCTCGAGATCAGCACGGACGCGTCGTGGTCGAGCATCTCGACCTCGTAGTCGAGGATCGCGAGGTGCCGGTCGGTGAACGAGACCAGGCGGCGCGAGCGGATCAGGACGCGCTTGCCGGAGGGGGTGCGCCACTCCAGCTCGCGGGTGAGCACGCCGTTCGCGAAGTCGAGGCGGCGCGAGTAGGCGAGGACGTCGGCCTCGCTCAGCACGAAGGGCTCGTCGTCGACGTAGAGGCGGATGATCTTGGCGTCCGGCACGTTGACGATGGTCTGGCCGACGCGGGCGAAGCCGAACGCCTCCTCCGCGTGGCGGATGGGCCAGGTCTCGTGGAACCCGTTGATGAAGGTGCCGTAGGCGTAGCCGTCGCGCCCCTCCTCCACGTTGCCGCGGAGGCCGAGGTAGCCGTTGCCGGTGGCGAAGAGCGTCTCGGTGCGGCCCTGCAGCTCGGAGGCGAACTCGGTCTCGACGAGAGCCCACTCGTCGATCGGGAAGCGGTTCCGGTCGAGCGGGTCGGAGGTGATGGGGTTCATGCGGCGTCCTCGGGGGCGGGAGCGGTGGGGAGGAAGGGGAGCAGCTCGGCCAGGTCGTCCACGACCAGGTCGGCGCCGTGCTCGAGCAGGGTGTCGGCCCCGACTCCGCGGTCGACGCCGACGACGAGGCCGAAGCCTCCCGCGCGGCCTGCCGCGACTCCGGAGTGCGCGTCCTCGAGGACGGCGCACTCGGCGGCCGGGAGGCCGAGGAGCTCGGCCGCGTAGAGGTAGGTGTCGGGCGCGGGCTTGCCGGCGATCGAGCGCTCGGCGGCGAGGAGCCCGTCCACGACGACCTCGAAGCGGTCGCGGAGGCCGGCCGCCTCGAGCACCGGCACGCCGTTGCGGGAGGAGGTGACGACGGCGACCTGCACGCCCGCGGCGATCGCGGCGTCGACGAAGCGGAGCGAGCCCGGGTAGGGAGCGACGCCGGTCTCGGCGAGGGTGCGGTTGAAGGCGTCGTTCTTGCGGTTGCCGAGCCCGCAGACGGTCTCGAGCGACGGGTCGTCCTCGGGCGCGCCCTCGGGGAGGGTGATGCCGCGCGAGGCGAGGAGCGCCCGGACGCCGTCGTACCGCGGGCGTCCGTCGATGTACCGGAAGTAGTCGGCGTCGGTGTAGCCCTCGGCGATCCCGCGCGAGGAGAGGTACTCCGTGAACAGCCGCGACCAGGCCTGCATGTGGACGTCGGCGGTCGGCGTGAGCACGCCGTCGAGGTCGAACAGGAGCGCGCGGACGCCGCGGAGGGCGGAGGCGTCGGGGCGCGTCGGGGATGCAGTCACGGCGGGGAGGACCTCTGATCGGGGGCAGGCGTTCGGCGGTTCCGCCGATGACGGTCGTCCGCCGCGGACTGCAGGTATCGTATACGCCCCCCGGCCGCCGTGTGGAACCGTTTACACGTCCGTCATCTGCGCGCCGCCGGGGGCGTCGATCCGCTCGGGGGCGAGGCGGTGCCGCCCGAGGGGGAGCATCAGCGGGGTGCCCGAGGTCGGGTCGGTGATGATGCGGCTGTCGAGGCCGAACACGGCGAGCACCGTCTCCTCGGTGAGCACCGCGGCCGGGGTGCCGGAGGCGTGCACCGCGCCGTGCGCGATGGCCACGAGGTGGTCGGCGTAGCGGGCGGCCATGTTGAGGTCGTGCAGCACCATCACCACCGTCGTCCCGCGGGTGCGGTTGAGGTCGACGAGCAGGTCGAGCACCTCGATCTGGTGGCTGACGTCGAGGAAGGTGGTCGGCTCGTCCAGCAGCAGGACGTCGGTCTCCTGCGCGAGGGCCATCGCGATCCAGACGCGCTGGCGCTGCCCGCCGCTGAGCTCGTCGACGGAGCGGTCGGCCAGGGCGGCGGTGTCGGTCGCGTCGAGCGCGGTCGCGACGGCCTCGTCGTCGTGGGCGCTCCAGCGGCTCAGCATCCCCTGGTGCGGATGGCGGCCGCGGCCGACGAGATCCGCGACGGTGATGCCCTCCGGGGCGATCGGCGACTGCGGGAGGAGGCCGAGCGTGCGGGCGAGCTGCTTCGCCGGCGTCCGGTGCACGGCCCTGCCGTCGAGCAGCACGGCGCCGGAGCGGGGCGCGAGCAGGCGCGACATCGAGCGCAGGAGCGTCGACTTGCCGCAGGCGTTCGCTCCGACGATCGCGGTGATGCGGCCGGGCGGGACGACGAGGTCGAGGCCGTCGACGACCGTCCGGTCGCCGTAGCCGAGGGTGACCCCCTCGGCCGTCAGGGTGTGCGCGGTGGTCACAGTGAGCCTCCCGCTCTGTTGCTGCGGACGATGAGGTAGACGAGGTACGGCGCCCCGAGGACGCCGGTGACCACTCCGACCGGGTAGCGCAGGCCCAGCCCGAACTGCCCGACGAAGTCGGCGACGAGCACGAGCAGCGCGCCGACGAGGGCCGAGGGGATGAGGAGCGACGCGCCGGGCCCGATCAGGCGGGCGGCGATCGGGCCGGAGAGGAAGGCCACGAACGCGATCGGGCCGGCGGCGGCCGTCGCGAAGGCGATCAGCCCGACCGCGGCGACGATCACGACGAGGCGGGTGGCGTTCACGCGGATGCCGAGCGCGGAGGCGGTGTCGTCGCCGAGCTGCGTGGCGGAGAGGTCGCGCGAGCGCGAGAGCAGGACGGGGGTGAGGACGACGACCGCGGCGAGGACCGGCACGACCTCGCTCCAGCTCGCGCCGTTGAGGCTCCCGGTGAGCCAGCGGGACGCCTCCTGCAGGTCCCACGCGGCGGCCTGCGAGAGCACGTAGGCGGTGAGGGAGTCGAGCATCGCGGCGACCCCGATGCCGATCAGGATCAGCCGGGTGCCGGCGACTCCGCTGCGGTAGGACAGGGCGTAGACGAGCAGGGCGACCACGAGTCCCGCGACGATCGCGAGGGCCGAGACCTGCGCCGCCCCGAGCGAGAGCGTCACGATCGCGAAGGCCGCGGCGGCGCTCGCCCCGGCGCTGATCCCGATGATGTCGGGGCTGGCGAGCGGGTTGCGGAGCATGGTCTGGAAGCTCACTCCGCCGAGCCCGAAGCACAGGCCCACCAGCAGGGCGAGCACGGCGCGCGGGAGGCGGAGGCGCCCGACGGTGAAGCTCGCCCCGGGGACCTGCTCGCCGAGGATCACGCGCAGCACCTCGTCGGGCGAGTAGACGGTCTGGCCGACCAGCAGGGAGACGGCGAGGACGGCCGCGATCAGGACCGCGAGGACGGCGACGACGACCCGGCGGCGGGCCCCGCGGCGGCGGCGGCCGGCCGCGACGGCGCGGGCGGTGGCGGAGGGCGCCTCGAGCAGCGCGGTCACAGCTCGCGCACCTTCTGGCGGCGGACGATCGCGATGAACACCGGGGCGCCGACCAGCGCGGTGACGATGCCCACGTCGATCTCGCTCGGGCGCGCGACGACGCGGCCGACGATGTCCGCCGCGATCAGGAGCACGGCGCCGGTCACCGCAGAGAACGGCAGCAGCCAGCGGTGGTCCACGCCGACGAGGAGGCGGCAGGCGTGCGGGACGACCAGGCCGACGAAGCCGATGGGCCCCGTGACCGCGGTCGTCGCTCCGCAGAGCACGACCGCGCCCAGGGCGGCCCCGCCGCGCGCGAGGGCGACCCGCTCCCCCAGGCCCGCGGCGAGCTCGTCGCCGAGCGCGAGGGTGTTGAGGCTCTTGGCCGAGAGCACGCAGAGGACGAGGCCGGCCAGGAGGAAGGGGAGCACCTGCGCGATGCTCGCGGACGTGGCGCCGCCCACTCCGCCGATCTGCCAGGAGCGGATGCCGCCCGCGATGTCGGCGCGCGGCAGGACGATCGCGCTGATCACCGAGACCAGCGCGGCCGAGGTGGCGGCCCCGGCCAGGGCGAGCTTGAGCGGAGTCGCGCCGCCGCGCCCGAGCGACCCGACCGTGTAAACGAAGACCGCGGCGACCGCGGCCCCGCCGATCGCGACCCAGACGTAGGCGGCGGAGCTCGTCAGTCCGAAGAAGACGATGCCCGTCACGACCGCGAGCGAGGCTCCGGTGTTCACCCCGAGGATGCCGGGGTCGGCCAGCGGATTGCGGGTCACCCCCTGCATCAGCACGCCGGCGACGCCGAGGGCCGCGCCCGCGATCGCGGCGAGCACGGTGCGCGGGATGCGCTTGGCGACCGCGGCCTGCGCGAATCCGTCCGTGGACCCGCCGAACGCGGCGACCACGTCGCTCCACGCCACCTCCCGCGACCCCACCAGCACCGAGACCACGGCGGCGGCGAGCAGCACGGCCACGGCCGCGACCAGCCAGAGGGCGCGCAGCCGCCTCGGGCGGCGCACGGCGGCGACGCCCGAGGCGGCGGGAGGAGCGGCGAGGGTCACGCGGGTCGGGTCCCGGCTCAGGCGGCCGGAGTGCTCTGCGCGGCCTTGGCGGCGGCCTCGTCGAGCAGGTCCAGGTAGTCGTCGAGGACCCACGAGATCGAGAGCGGCGTCGGGTTGGCGGCGGTGCCGAGCGGGGTGGAGGGCAGGCGCACGATGGCGTCGTCGGCGACCGCGGGGATCTGCGAGAGCAGCGGGTCGGCCTTGAGGGTGCTCACGAGCTCGTCGTCGCCGTAGGTGACGATCACGTCGACGTCGCTGAAGGCGTCGGCCTGCTCGGCGCTCTGCGTGAGCGAGAACTTGTCGGTCGCGGCGGAGGCGGTGGCGATGCTGCCCGGGGTCGCCACGCCGAGGTCCTCGAAGAACGCGGGGCGGGTGTCGTGCGAGGTGTAGAAGCTGACCTGGCTGAGGTCCGTCGGGTCGACGTGGGTGAGGAACATCGCCGAGGTGCCGGCCAGCTGCGGGTGCGCGGCGACCTTCTCCTCGATCTCGCCCTCGAGCTCGGTGATCAGGGCGGCGCCCTCGTCGGCCCTGCCCATCGCCTCGCTGTTCAGCGTGATCATGTCGCGCCAGGAGGTGCCCCAGGCGGTCTCGGGGTAGGCGACGACGGGGGCGATCTCGCTCAGGGTGTCGTAGTCCTCCTGCGTGAGGCCGGAGTAGGCGGCGAGGATGACGTCCGGGTCGGTGTCCGAGACGGCCTCGAAGTCGATGCCGTCGGTCTCGTCGAAGAGGACGGGGGTCTCGGCGCCGAGCTCGTCGAGCTTCTCGCTCACCCAGGGGAGGAGCCCGTCGCCGTCGTCGTCGCCGAAGTTGGCGGCGGCCATGCCTATGGGGACGACACCCAGCGCGAGCGGCACCTCGTGGTTGGCCCAGTTGACGGTCGCCACGCGCTCGGGCGCCGACTCGATGGTGGTGGTGCCGAGAGCGTGCTCGATCGTGATCGGCGTGAAGCCGCTGTCGGCGGCGGCGTCGTCTCCGGCGGCCGAGCCGCTGCAGCCGGCGAGGCCGATCGTCAGCGCGGTGGCGGCGAGCAGGGCGAGGGGCGTAGTGGCGCGGGGCATGGGTCCCTTTCGAGAGGCTGTGCGGGAGGCGGCGCAGGGTCCGAGTGGACCGGCACTAAGGACAGCCTAACCAAAGAATGTGCGTGCTCTCAGCCCCGATTCCTCGCCTCCCGAGGTCGGAGGCGCCCCGAGGCGCCGCTCGCGGAGCCCGGAGACGGCCCTGCCACGGCCGCGGACGTCACGCCGTCGCGAGCCTCTCGACGGTGCGCAGGTTCCGGGTCGTGGTGCTCGAGCGGTAGGCGGAACGGGCGAGGATCCTCGCGACCGGAGTGTCCGTCGAGGAGCCGCGCGGGCAGCGCCAGTAGAGGACACCGGCGCCCCGGGCGACGAGCTCGACCGCCGGATCCGGCTCGCCGATCGCGGCCTGCGCGGCGTCGAGCGCCTCCTCGTCCGAGCCGAAGACGACGTACGGATGCGCCTCCTCGTCGATCCGCGGGAACGGGTAGGCGGCGAGCACCGCGGCGAGCGCCTCCTGCGTCACGAGCACGATCCAGGCGTCGTAGCCGAACCGCTCGGCGAGCGCCGCCTCGAGCGCGGGCTTCAGCTCGGCGGCCGGGCGATCGGAGTCGAAGGCCGCGTTGCCGCTCGCGAGGACCGTCCGCACCCGGTCCACGCCGATCCCGGCGACCGTCTCGGCGAGCTCGGCGCTGCGGACGGTGCGGCCGTTCACGTTCACTCCGCGGAGGAGGGCGAGGAACCGGGTCATGCGGCCGACGGTAGCGTGACGGCATGGCGCGCGGAAGCGGACGACGACGACCCCGGCGGACCCTCGAGGAGGAGATCCTGCGGGCGAGCGGGCGCGGACCCGGGGCGAGGACGCGGGCGGAGACCGTCCCCCCCTCCGGACGCCGGCTGGTGGCGCCGCCCGCCTCGGGCACCCTTCTCCACGTCGACGTGGACGCGCTGGTGGCGCTCGCCGCGCGGGAGGACCTGCTGATCGCGCTGGAGCGGCGGATCGGCGAGCACGCGGTGGCCGCGACTCCGGTGCTCTCGTGGTGGTCGGCGACTCCGTCGGTCCCGGGCGAGGAGGAGGAGCGCCGGCTCGACGCGCTCGTGCTGCGGACGGTGGAGCTCGGGGCGGGGCCGGCCGACGACGTGGACTCGCGGCTGCGGGAGCTGGCGCACGAGGGCGATCTGGACGAACTGGGCGCCGCACTGGCGCTGCTCGCGCGGGTCCCGGATCCGCCGGCGACGTTCCAGGATCCGGACGGGTTCCTGCGGGTGACGGTCCCGGAGTCGCCGTTCGAGCGGCGGCTCGAGGTCCTCGCGGAGGCGCAGGGCCGGGCGAGCGAGCTGCTGGTGCTGCTGCGCGACTGCGCGTTCACCGCGACCCTGCCGCGGCGACGCTCGGCGATCGCAGCGATGAGCGGGCGGATCCGCGCGGCCGCGGACCCGGGGCGCCTCGACTCCCGGCGGCTGGACGAGCTCGCGGAGGCGGTGGACGCGGCGCTCGAGAAGCGGTGGACCGTGCTCTGACGGCGGTCCGCGTTACGGGCGCGCCCGTCGCGGTGACCGTTCGCGCACCGGTTCAGCCCCCGCGCACCCCGGGTGAATAGGCTGGACGGATGCCTCTCACCGGTCTCGACCTCCGCCGCTTCCCCGCCGCCCTGAACGACGAGGGCGGTCCCGATGCCGCCACCGCCGCGTGGGCCACCGCGATCAACGCGGGCTTCCACGAGAAGGAGTTCACGCCGGAGAAGCTGCGGGACTGGGCCGAGCACATGGTCGCCGACCAGCGCGTGCTGACCGCGGTCGTCGACTCCTCCGCCCCCGAGGGACTCGACGGCGCGGGCGTGCCGGTCGGCACCTACGCGGCGTTCCCCGGGGCCCTGCAGGTCGGCGGCGGACGCGAGCTGCCGGCGCACCTGGTGTCGCAGGTGACCGTGCGGCCCACGCACCGGCGCCGCGGCATCCTGCGCGCGATGATCACCGAGGACCTGCGCCTGGCGAAGGAGGCCGGCACCCCGGTCGCCGCGCTCACGGCGAGCGAGGCCTCCATCTACCGCCGGTTCGGCTTCGGCCGCTCGGCCTTCACCCGCTCCATCCGCGTCGACACCGGGCCGCGCTTCGGCCTGCAGACCGAGCCCGCCGGCCGCGTCGAGGTGGTCGCGACGAGCTGGCTGCAGCCGCGCATCCCCGCGGTGTTCGCCGCGTTCCAGGCGTCGACCCCCGGCTCGCTGACCCGCCAGTCGCGCTACGAGGCGAACTCCGTCGGCACCGCGTCCGGCGAGACCACGCCCGGCCTCGACGTCCGCTCGGCCGTCCACCTCGACGAGGAGGGGACGCTCGACGGCTTCGTGACCTACCGCGCGGTCGGGCCTGAGGACGACAAGACCCTCGAGATCGTCGACCTCGTCGCCCCCGGCGCCGACGCCTACCTCGCGCTCTGGGGCTACCTCGGCGCGGTCGACCTCGCCTCCGCGGTGACCTGGGACATGGCGCCGGTGGACGATCCGCTGACCTGGGCGCTCCGCGACGCGCGCGTGGTGCAGGTGAGCCACGTGGGCGACCTGATCTGGCTGCGGATCCTCGACGTCGCCGCCGCGTTCTCGGCCCGGCCGTGGACCGCTGACGGCTCGGTCGTGGTCGAGGTGGCCGACGGGCTCGGGCTCGCCGACGGCCGCTACCGCCTCACCGCCTCGGGCGGCTCCGCCACCGTGGAGCGCACCGGGGACGAGGCCGAGCTCGCGCTGGACGTGGCCGACCTGGGCTCGCTGCTGCTGGGCTCGGTGCGGCCGTCGATCCTGGTGAAGGCCGGGCTGGCGCGCGTCACGGGCGAGGCGGGGCGGATGGACCGGCTGTTCGCGCCGGTCGCGACGCCGTACTGCATCTCGTTCTTCTAGGGGGCACCGCCCGCTCGGCTGCAGCGCCCGCCCGGCGGCAGCGCGCTGCCGGCGGTGTCCGGCTCCCGCGCCGCCGCCGCCGTCCCGCGCACCTCAGCCGCCGCGGACTGCCAGCCGCCTCCGGGCGTCCGCGCATCCCGCGTCGGTCATGCTGGAGGACCCGTCCCCGACACCGGCAGGAGTTCCGCGTGGGTGCATCCGTGATCGTCGACGTCATCGTCGTGCTGAGCCTCATCGGCGCGCTCGTCGACGGTCTGCGGCGCGGCCTGCTCCGGACCCTCGGCGGTCTCGCCGGGATCGTCGCAGGCGCGATGGGCGCCTCGTTCGCCGTGCCCGCCGTCTCGTCGTGGACGGCCGGCAGCGAGTGGCGCCTGCTCGCCGTGATCGGCACCGCCGTGCTGCTGCTGGGCGTCGGCTACGCGATCGGAGCGACGCTCGGCGCGGTCATCGGCCGCGGAGCCGACCGCGTGAAGCTCGGCCTGCTCGACCGGCTCGCCGGCGGCGTCGCCGGCGTCGCGATCTCCGGCCTGGTCTGGATCGCCGTCACCTCGGCCGTCTCCCTCCTCGGCGTCCCCCTCGTCACGACCTCGGTCGCCGGATCGACGGTCATCCGCACGATCGACGACCTCACCCCCTCCCCCGTCCGCGCCTTCCTCGCCCAACTGCAGTCGACCGTGGTCGACGAGGGCACGTCCTGGGTCGTCGAGGCGCTCGACGCTCCCACCCAGGCGCCCGCGATCCCGGACGTCTCGACCGACGACCCGGAGGTCGCCGCCGCCACCCGCTCGGTCGTGCGCGTCTCCGGCACGGCCTGGGCCTGCGACGTCGGAGTGACGGGCAGCGGCTTCGTCGTCTCGGACGACCGCGTCATCACCAACGCGCACGTGGTCGGCGGAGTCTCGCAGCCGGTCGTCGAGGCGCCGGGCGAAGCCCCGCGCACCGGCCGCGTCGTCTACCTGGACCCGGCCGCCGACCTCGCCGTGATCGCCGTCGACGGGCTCGACGCCTCCCCGCTCCCGCTCGACGACGCCGTCGCCGCCGGGGACGACGCCGTGGTCGCGGGCTACCCCTTCGGCGGCCCGCTGACCCTCGGCTCGGCCGAGATCTCCTCCGACGCCACGGTCTCGCTGATGGTCGACGGCGCACCGACCTCACGGGAGGTGCTGACCCTCGCCGCCGTCGTCAACCAGGGCAACTCGGGCGGCCCGCTGCTCTCTCTCGAGGGCACCGTGTCGGGCGTCGTCTTCGGCAAGGCCGCCTCCGTCGACAACGTCGGCTACGCCATCCCGCTCTCGGTCCTCACTCCCGTGGTCGAGCAGGCCGCCTCGCTGACGGACGCCGTGGATCCGGGGGCCTGCCGCTCGAAGTGAGCGGTCACGGCAGCGGTCCGTCGACCAGCACGAGGGTGAGGTCGTCGAGCCGCACCGTCTCGGGCCGCGCCGACTCGAGGTAGGCGTACACGCGCGGATCGACGGGGAAGCGCGCCGACCGCTCGATCGCGATGGCGACGATCCCGGCGGACGACGGATCGGTCGTCACCCGGTCGCCGATGTAGGGCACGTAGACGCCCGAGGACATGCCCTGCGCGAGGACCAGGCCGCCGTCGAGGCCGCGCTCGCGCAGCACGTCGGCCACCCGCGCGATCCCGGTCGGCCGCTCCTGGGCGATCCCCGCCGAGGTGGCGATCGCGATCACGAGGGAAACGGCCAGCAGCACCGCGCCGACGCCGCGGGCGAGGGGTGCGGGCAGCACGATCCCGCCGCGCAGCGCCTCCGCGATGCCGACGCCCGCCAGCGCGCAGAGGAGCCACGCCCACGCCGCGTAGTAGTGCGGCAGCGCGACCGAGCTGATCGCCAGGTGGAACACGAGGAGGAGCAGCGTCGCGGCGCCCAGGTAGAGCACCAGCGCGCGGCGCCGCGGAGCGAGCAGGGCCAGCAGGGTCCCGAGGAGCAGCACGGCGAGCGCCGCCGGCCCGATGCCGACGACCATGAACCAGAGGTTCGCCCACCACGGAGGGAAGACGTACGCGGTCCCGGCGACCTCGATCAGGTGGCCGTCGGCGTTGTGCTCGGACTGGAACTCGAGCAGGTACCGGATCGCCTCGACCGGGTGCACCGGCAGGTAGGCGAGCACCCCGGTGACGACGAACGCGACGGAGAGGGCGAGGCCGCCCCGCAGAGCCCGGGCCCTGCTCCCCGACCACAGCAGCGGCAGCAGGAGCACGGGCGCGAGGACCGCGGTGGTCAGCTTCGAGGTGACCGACAGCGCCAGCAGCGCACCGGCCAGCGCGATCAGCCAGCCGCTCCGCCTGCCCGGCGAGGCGCGCGACCAGGTCCACGCCGCCGCCATCGCCGCGACGGCGAAGAGCACCATGAACGGCTCCAGGAGTGCGAGGCGGTCGATCCGGGTGCCGGCGCCCACGGCGGTGCGCGGGAGGAGGAGGAACAGGCCGGCCGGGACGAGCGCGAGCGTCGGGCCGAGCTCGCGCCGGAACCAGAGCCAGAGCACCACCCCGGTGAGGAACGCGGCCGCGCCGGCGGCGATCCTGCCCGCGAGCAGCCCCTCGCCGAGCAGCACCTGCGCGAGCCCGATCAGGTACTTCGCCGTCGGCGGATGCTCGAGGTTCGCGCTCACGTCGCCGTGCAGGTAGTCCCAGCCCGCGGCGAGGTACACGGGCTCGTCCGACGAGATGTTCGCCGCTCCGAGGTTCCCGAAGCACTGGTAGAGCCCCCACAGCACGGTCCCGATCAGAGCCGCCCGCTTCACCCGCCCGATCCTAGGCGCCGGTGCCCGCACCGCTCCACCGGAGGGCCCGGGCCCCGGCGACCGCGGCGGGTAGGATCGACGCGCATCCCGTCCCCCTCCCCTGGAGCCTCCAGCACATGGCAGACAGCCGCACCGCCGTTCCCGACACCACTGCGAACGCGGAGGCGACGCCCGAGCGGGAGCAGCCCTACGCGGCCCTCGGACTCAAGCCCGACGAGTACGCGAGCATCCGCGAGATCCTCGGCCGCCGCCCCACGAGCGGCGAGCTCGCGATGTACTCGGTGATGTGGAGCGAGCACTGCTCCTACAAGTCGTCGAAGATGTACCTCCGCCAGTTCGGGCAGAAGGTCTCCCCCGCCATGAAGAAGAACCTCATGGTCGGCATGGGCGAGAACGCCGGAGTGGTCGACGTCGGCGAGGGCTGGGCCGTCACCTTCAAGATCGAGAGCCACAACCACCCGAGCTACATCGAGCCCTTCCAGGGTGCGGCGACGGGGGTCGGCGGCATCGTCCGCGACATCATCTCGATGGGCGCCCGGCCGGTCGCGGTCATGGACGCGCTGCGCTTCGGGGCGATCGACGACCCCGACACCGCGCGCGTGGTGCACGGCGTCGTGGCCGGCATCTCCTTCTACGGCAACTGCCTCGGCCTGCCGAACATCGGCGGCGAGACCTACTTCGACTCCGTCTACCAGGGCAACCCGCTCGTCAACGCGCTGGCCGTCGGCGTCCTCCGCCACGAGGACCTGCACCTCGCGAACGCCCGCGGCGTCGGCAACAAGGTCGTGCTCTTCGGGGCGCGCACCGGAGGCGACGGCATCGGCGGCGCGTCGATCCTCGCCTCCGACACCTTCGCCGACGGCGGACCGACCAAGCGCCCCGCGGTGCAGGTCGGCGACCCGTTCGCCGAGAAGGTGCTCATCGAGTGCTGCCTCGAACTGTTCCGCAAGGACCTCGTCGAGGGCATCCAGGACCTGGGCGCCGCGGGCATCTCCTGCGCCACCTCGGAGCTGGCCTCCAACGGCGACGGCGGCATGTTCATCGAGCTCGACTCGGTGCTGCTGCGCGACCCCTCGCTCACGGCGGAGGAGATCCTCATGTCGGAGTCGCAGGAGCGGATGATGGCCGTCGTCACGCCCGAGAAGCTCGACGCGTTCCTCGAGGTCGTCGGCAAGTGGGACGTCGAGACCAGCGTGCTCGGCGAGGTCACCGACTCCGGCCGCCTCATCATCAACTGGCACGGCGAGGAGATCGTCAACGTCGACCCGCGCACCGTCGCGGTCGACGGCCCGGTCTACGAGCGCCCGATCGAGTACCCCTCCTGGCTCGACGCGCTGCAGGCCGACTCCTCCTCCCGACTGCCCCGCTCGACCGGCGGCGACGCGCTGCGCGCCGAGACCCTGGCGCTCCTGGGCTCGGCGAACCTCGCCGACAAGAGCTGGATCACCTCGCAGTACGACCGCTACGTGCTCGGCAACACCGCGCTCAGCTATCCCGACGACGGCGGCATGGTCCGCGTCGACGAGGAGTCGGGCCTCGGCTTCGCGGTCGCGACCGACGCGAACGGGCGCTGGTGCCAGCTCGACCCGGCGCAGGGCGCCCGCCTGGCGCTGGCGGAGGCGTTCCGCAACGTCGCCGTCACTGGAGCGACCCCGGTCGCCGTCTCGGACTGCCTCAACTTCGGCAGCCCCGAGAACCCCGAGGTGATGTGGCAGTTCCGCGAGGCCGTGGGCGCGCTCGCCGACGCCTGCCTCGAGCTCGAGATCCCCGTCACCGGCGGCAACGTCTCGTTCTACAACCAGACCGGCGACGTGCCGATCTTCCCGACCCCCGTCGTCGGCGTCCTCGGCGTGATCGACGACGTCGCGCGCCGCATCCCCTCCGGCTGGCAGGACGAGGGCGACAACCTCTACCTCCTCGGCACCACCCGCGACGAGCTCGACGGCTCCGCGTGGGCCGGCACGATCCACGACCACCTCGGCGGGCTGCCCCCGCAGCTCGACCTGGCCGCCGAGCGCGCGCTGGCCGAGCTGATCTCGGCGGGCGCGAAGGAGTCGCTCATCGCCTCCGCTCACGACCTCGCCGACGGCGGGCTCGTGGTGGCGCTGGCCGAGTCGGCGCTGCGCTTCGGCGTCGGGGCGCGCATCTGGCTCGACGAGCTGATGGAGCGCGACGGCGTCGACGCGACGGCCGCGCTGTTCTCGGAGTCGACCGGCCGTGTGCTCGTGTCGGTGCCGCGCGAGGACGACGTGAAGTTCCGCGGGCTCTGCGAGGGCCGGGGCTACCCGGTGCTGCGCATCGGCGTGACCGACGCGGCGACCCCCGCGGTCGAGGTGCAGGGTCTCTTCACGCTGCCGCTGGACGAGCTGCGCTCGGTGAACGGCGCCGTGCTGCCGCGCCACTTCGGCTGAGCCTCCGGGCGATCCGAGTCCGCAGGAGTCGCGGTGGTCGAGCTGGACCACCGCGACTCCTGCGGTACCGGCTCCGCTCCGGAGTTCCGTGATTACGGAATGTTTGCAATAGTGGAGGCATGACCTCCTCCCGCGACCTCGCCGGCGAGGTCGACGAGCTCCGAGCGCGGCTGGACCGCCTCGAGCGCGCCGACACTCCCGCCGCGCCCGCCGCCGACGATCCGCTCTGGGCCCTGACCGCTCTCCGCGAGCGCCTGCCCTCTCCCGGCGGAGTCGTCTTCGCCGGCTCGGTCGCCACTCCGGCCGGCCCCGTCGAGTGGCAGTACGGCCTCAGCACCGACGCGTTCTTCGAGCGCGACTGGGGAGCGAGCCCCGGGCCGACCGCGCTCGCCGCGCTGGGCAGCCCCGTGCGCCTGCGGTTCCTGCAGGCGGTGGCCGGCGGAGTCGAGACCGTCGCCCAGCTCGCCGAGAGCGAGGGCGCGGGCACCACCGGGCAGATCTACCACCACGTCAACCAGCTGGTCGCCGCCGGCTGGCTGGAGGCGCGCGGCCGCGGTCGCTACGGCGTCCCGCCGGAGCGCCTCGTCCCCCTGCTCGTGATCCTGCTCGCCGCCGGAGGACCCCGATGACCCGCCGCCGCCTCGCTCTCGCCGCCGCCTCCGCCGCGGCCGTCGTCCTGCTCGGCGGAGTGCTGCTCCGTCCCTCCGCTCCGACCCTCTCGACCGAGGCGACGGGCAACGTCGAGATCGCCGGGTGGCTCCGGACCGACGTCGGAGACGGGGCGCGGAACCACCTCGTCGCGGCCGTGATCACGCCCGACGGCGTGCGCTACGGCGGACTCGGAGCCGACGAGCGGACCGAGGTCGAGATCGGATCGGTCACGAAGACGATGACCGCGCTCCTCCTCGCCCGGAGCGCCTCCGAGGGGACGGTCGGGCTCGAGGACCCCGCCGCCGTCGGCGGCTTCACCGGGACGCTCGAGGAGCTGGCGACCCATCGCTCCGGCCTGCCGCGACTCCCCACCGGTGTCGGCGACCTCGCCTCGACGCTCGTCGCCCAGCTGCGCGGCACGGACCCCTACGCGGGCTGGTCGGCCGACGACGTCCTCCGGCAGGCCGCCGAGGCGGACCAGGGCGAGCACGTGCACGCCTACTCGAACCTCGGTGCGGCGGTGCTGGGCCAGACGCTCGCCCGCGCCGAGGGCCGCGACTACGCCGACCTCCTCCGCGAGCGCGTCCTCGATCCGCTCGGGATGACCGCGACCTCCGTCCCGGAGACCGCGGACGCCCTCCCCGCCGACGCGCCGACCGGCTTCTCGGCGAGCGGGCGGTCCGTCGACGCGTGGACGATGGCGGGCTACGCGCCGGCGGGCTTCACCCGCTCCACGGCGGCGGACATGGCCCGCTACGCGCAGGCCCTCCTCACCGACGACCCCGCGCTGGGGGTGCCCGCGGCGAGCGTCCTGGATCCGCGGTTCGATGCCGACGGGGCGCGGATCGGCCTCGGCTGGTTCACCTCGGAGTCGGAGGACGGCGGATCCGTCACCTGGCACAACGGAGGGACCTCCGGCTACTCGACGATGCTCGCGATGGACCGGGAGAGCGGCGTGGCCGTGTTCGTCAACGGGGACACGGCGAGCTCGGTCGACGAGCTCGGCCTGCGCCTGCTGGAGCGCGCCGGGGAGGAGTCGTGATGATCGCCTCGATCCTCGTCCTGCTCGTCGTCGCGTTCACCGTCGGGCGCTTCGCCCTGGGGAGCGTCCCCCGGCGCCGGGCGGCCGGGCTCCTCGACCGCGACCGCGTCCGGACGCTCGCCCGCGGCGTCGAGGCCGTCGCCGTGCTGCTGCTCGGGCGGGCGCTCGTCGACTGGTCGGCGCTGACGCTGCTCCCCTGGGCCGCGCTGGTGGCTCTCACCGCGGCCGGGGCGGCCGGCGCCGTGCTGCGCTGGGGCGGGCTGCCGTGGTTCGAGGATCCGGCGCGCCGCCGCTCGCGGACGACCGGGCTCGCGGCGACCGTCGCCGTGTCGGCGGTCCTGATCGGCGTCCTGGGCTGAGTGCCGCGCACGTGCCGTCGGATCCGCGCCTTCCGCGGTGGTCGCCTGCTGCTGCGAGGCGGGAGGAGTGGCGGCGGGCGTCGGCGGCGTCAGCCGGTCTGCGCGGGGAGGTCGTCGGGCTCGGCGTTGTCGAGGACGCGGCCGTTCTGGTCGCCGACGCTCAGGACGGTCGTCGGGCGGAGGTTGAGGGTGTCGCCGCCGTACAGGCTGTCGATGTCGACGCCGTCGCGGCGCACCGAGTTCAGCGCGGAGAGGTAGTCGGAGCTGATGCAGAACCGGTCCGCGATCCGCTCGCTGATGTCGCCCGCTGCCACCAGGTAGGAGGCCGGGGCGCCGTCGGAGGCGGTGCTCGCCGTCCCGGTCGCGCCGACGCGGGTGCCGCGGTCGCGCACGCGCTCGAGGTCGACGCCGTCGAGCGTCCCCTCGTCGAGCGCCTGGACGACGCACTCGCCCGAGACGTCCTCGACGGGTGCGGGAGTGGTCGAGACGCTCGGCACCGGCCGCGGCGTGGACTCGGCTCCGGCGGCGGGCGGTGCGGTGGAGGCGGTCGGCTCGGCGGGTGGGGCGGCGGGGCTCGTCGCCTCCGCCGTGCAGCCGGCGAGCAGGACCACGGCGGAGAGGGCGATCACGAGGCGCTGCGTCGTCCGGACCATTCCGCGACTCTAACCCGGCACCCGGGCGGCCGGGCGCCACCGCGCCCAGCGGGCTGCGGGCGATCCGGTCGAGGCCGCTGGACCCGGCCGACGCGCAGGCCCGACGCGGGGCGCGGGGTGGCCCCTGGACGGCGCGCCCCCGATTGACCTCCCCCGTCGATCGCACCCATGCCGAGCACCTGTTGGACACGCGGCCCGAACCGGAGTCGACTGGGACCATGCAGTACACGCACCTCGGCCGCACCGGCCTGTCCGTCTCCCGCACCGTCCTCGGCACCATGAACTTCGGCATGCAGACCGAGGAGTCCGACTCGTTCGCGATCATGGACCGCGCGCACGAGCTCGGCGTCAACTTCTTCGACACGGCCAACGTGTACGGAGGCGAGGCCGGCCGCGGCGCCACCGAGGAGATCGTGGGCCGCTGGTTCGCGCAGGGCGGCGAGCGCCGCGAGCGCACCGTCCTCGCGACCAAGGTCTTCGGCGACATGGGCGAGTTCGCCGCTCCCGGAGCCGAGCGCGGCCGCGACTCCTGGCCCAACGGCGGCCGTCTCTCGGCGCTCACCCTGCGCCGCGCGCTCGACGAGAGCCTCCGCCGCCTGCAGACGGACCACATCGACCTCTACCAGTTCCACCACGTCGACCGGACGACTCCCTGGGACGAGATCTGGCAGGCGATGGAGGTCGCCGTCCAGCAGGGCAAGGTCCTCTACGTCGGCTCCAGCAACTTCGCCGGCTGGCACCTCGCCCAGGCGCAGGAGGCGGCGCGCGCCCGCCACTTCACCGGCCTCGCCTCCGAGCAGTCGATCTACAACCTGCTCGTCCGCGACGTCGAGCGCGAGGTCCTGCCCGCCGCGCTGCACTACGGGCTCGGCGTCATCCCCTGGTCGCCGCTGCAGGGCGGACTGCTGGGCGGCGTGCTCGAGAAGACCGCGGAGGGCGGGCGCCGCTCCTCCGAGCGCACCCTCGCCGCGATCGAGGAGCACCGTCCCGCGCTCGAGCAGTGGGAGGCGTTCGCCCGCGAGCGCGGCGAGGCGCCCGGCGAGCTGGCGCTGGCGTGGCTCCTCCACCAGCCCGCCGTCACCGGTCCGATCACCGGGCCGCGGACGCTCGAGCAGCTCGAGAGCGCCGTCGCCGCCGTCGACATCACCCTCGACGCCGAGGCCCTCGCGCGCCTCGACGAGATCTTCCCCGGCCACCGGACAGCCCCCGAGGACTACGCCTGGTGACCACCCACCCCACTGCGAAGGAGCATTCATGAAGCAGCGCACTCTCGGCGACCTCCAGGTCGGCGCGATCGGACTCGGCGGCATGCCGATGTCGATCGAGGGCCGCCCGGACCGCGAGCGCTCGATCGCCACGATCCACGCCGCCCTCGACGCCGGCGTGACCCTGATCGACACGGCCGACGCCTACCACCTCGCCACCCAGGACGACCTCGGCCACAACGAGCTGCTGATCGCGGAGGCGCTGCGCAGCTACGGCGGCGACACCTCCGCCGTGCTCGTCGCCACCAAGGGCGGCCACCTGCGGCGCGAGCCCGGCCCCTGGGACCAGGACGGCCGCCCCGAGTACCTCAAGGAGGCGGCCCGCGCGTCCGCGAAGCGCCTCGGCGTCGACGCGATCGGCCTCTACCAGTACCACCGGCCCGACCCGGCGGTCCCCTACGCCGACTCGATCGGAGCGCTGGCCGAGCTGCTCGACGAGGGCGTCGTCCTCCGAGCGGGCATCTCGAACGCCGACCCGGACCAGATCCGCGAGGCGCACGGCATTCTCGGCGAGCGCCTGGTCTCGGTGCAGAACCAGTTCTCGCCGTCGTTCCGCTCCAGCGAGCCGGAGCTCGAGCTCTGCGCCGAGCTCGGACTGGCGTTCCTGCCGTGGAGCCCGCTCGGCGGCATCTCCTCGGCGGGCGAGCTCGGCTCGCGCTACTCCGCGTTCGCGGCGGTCGCCGAGGCCCGCGGCGTGACGCCGCAGGTCGTCTGCCTCGCCTGGGAGCTGGCGAAGGCCCCGGTCGTGCTGCCGATCCCGGGCGCCTCCCGCCCCGAGAGCATCCGCGACTCCGCCACGGCGGCCGACCTGGAGCTCACGCCCGAGGAGTTGGCCTCGCTCGACTGAGCCCGTTCATGACGGAGGAGGGATCCGGTCGAGGCACCGGTCCGACGCGGATCGCGGGATCTCGGCGCTGGTCCCTCCTCCGTTGCGAGCGCGTTCCGACTCAGACCGCGTCCTGCAGCGGCTGCGGGAGGGCCGAGACGAACGCGCGGGCCGCGGCGCTCGGCCGTTCCGGCACCGCCACCATCGTCCGCCACACCAGGAGCGGATCGGCGAGGGCCACCGCCCGCAGCCCGGCCGGGCGCTTCTCGGCGAAGTGCGCCGGCACGACCGCGATCCCCATGCCGTACTCGACCAGGTCGAGCAGCGTGTGCACGTCGTTCACCTCGAGCTCGACCTCGAACGCGAGGCCGTGCGCCGCGAACGCCCGCGCCGCGAGGTGACTCGCCGCCCAGTGCTCCTGCAGCCCCACGATCGTCTCGCCCGCCAGGTCCGGGATGCGGCAGCCGACGCGGCTCGCGAGCGGGTGACCCGGGCGCACGAGCACCGCGAAGCCCTCGCTCGCCAGCGGCATCGTCCGCACGCCGCCCGGCACGGCTCCGATGTCGGCGACCAGCGCCAGGTCGAGGCGGCCGGCGGCGACGGAGTCGAGCAGCGTGCCGGACCCCTCGTGGATCAGCCGGAGCGCGACTCCCGGGTGCTGCTCGCGGAAGTTCGCGAGCTCGCGCGGCAGGTGCACGCCGCCGAGGCACTCCTCCGTGCCGACCGCGAGGCTCCCGCGGAGCACCCCCTGCACGGCGAGAACCGCGTCGCGGGCGGCGAGCGCGCTGGCGACCGAGCGCTCCGACTCCGCGAGCATCGCCCGACCGGCCGGCGTCAGCTCGACCCGGCGCGTGCTGCGGGTGAAGAGGGGGCTGCCCAGCTCGCTCTCGAGCGCGCGGATCGACGCCGAGAGGCCCGACTGCGAGATCTGCAGGGCGCTCGCGGCGCGGGTGAAGTGCTGCTCCTTCGCGACGGCGAGGAAGTGTTCGAGCTGACGCAGTTCCATGGGTCCATCCTCGTCGCGCGGGCGGAGGAGCGGGGACCGGACCAGACACTCTCCAGCGGCCGCTCGGCCTGCCTGTGCGGAGCCGGCCGTCGGGTACGGCGGCCGCCGTCGCGAGAGCCGGCCCGGCTCAGGCGTCGGCGGACGAGATCGCGAGGACGATCGCCGTCAGCGTCGCCCGCAGGCGCTCGAGCGACTCGGGCTCCGACTCGTCCTCGAGGATCGACTGCTTGACCGCGTCGTCGTAGCCCGCCACCAGCAGGCGCACGGCCGTCGTCGGCTCGAGGGAGAAGTCGCGGCGCACCTGGCGCAGCGCCCCGTGCACGATCTGCACGAGCGAGGCGTCGAAGCCGGCGCGGAAGTCGCGGTACTGCGGAGCGATCCGCGGGTCGCGCAGCGCGAGCAGCTCGAACTCCGACTCGACCACGCACCAGCGGCGGTTGTCGGTGGCAGGACCCTGGAGGAAGTCGAGGATGACCACGGCCAGCGTCTCGGCCGTCAGCGGCTCGTCGGCCGAGACGACGCGCGGGATCGTACGGTCCATCTGCTCGACGAGGGCGGTCACCCGGGCGCCGTTCTCCCGCTCCATGAGCGCGAAGAACAGCTCCTCCTTGGTGGAGAAGTTGGAGTAGAAGGCGCCGCGCGAGAACCCGGCGCGCTCGCAGATCTGCTCGACGGACGCGCTGTGCACGCCGGTCTCGGCGAAGACGTCGTAGGCCGCGTCGAGCAGGCGCTCGCGGGTGCGGCCTCGGCGGGAGGTCTCGGGAGGGGTGGAGTCGATCGCCGTCATCACCAGCCTCCTGCCCGCCCTGTCAACACCTTCGACGCCGTTCACCTTATCCGATACATTCACGTATCGAATACGGTCCTGTATCGGATACGCTCGTGTATCGGAGCCCGGCTCCGCCCTGGTACAGAGACGTATCGCCACCCTCCCCACCCATCGTCAGGAGACCGCGTGTCGTCGCTGCTCTACCGTCTCGGTCGTCGCGTGTACCGCGCCCACCGCCTCGTCGCCGTCCTGTGGCTGCTGATCGTGGTGGCGGGCGGAGGAGGAGCGCTGCTGCTCAACCAGGGCACCGACAACACGTTCTCCATCCCGGGCACGCAGTCGCAGACCGCCCTCGACCAGCTCGAGCGCACCTTCCCCCAGGTCAGCGGCACGTCCGCGCGGTACGTTGTCGTCGCGCCCGACGGAGGCAGCGTCCAGGACGCCGACGTGAAGGGCCCCGTCAGCGACGCGGTCGCCGCGCTCGGCGACGTCGACGAGGTCGCGGCCGTCACGGACCCCTACTCCGACAGCGTGTCCGGCACGATCTCCGACGCCGGGAACGCCCTCGTCATCACCGCGCAGATGGACGGCTCCGCCACCACCACGAGCCCCGAGAGCCGCGACGCGCTGAAGGCCGAGGCGACGACCCTCCAGGACGCGCTGCCCGCCGGCTCCGTGGTCTCGCTCGGCGGCGATCTCTTCGCCCAGAACCTCCCCGGCGTGACCATCACGGAGGCGATCGGCCTCGTGGTCGCCCTCGTCGTCCTCGTGCTCACCTTCGGCTCGTTCCTGGCCGCCGGCATGCCGCTGGTCACCGCACTGCTCGGCGTCGCCCTCTCGATGTCGGCCATCTTCATCGCCACCCGCTTCGCCTCGATCTCCTCGACCACGCCGCTCCTGGCGCTGATGCTGGGCCTGGCGGTCGGGATCGACTACGCCCTCTTCATCATCAGCCGCCACCAGGACCAGCTGAAGCAGGGCATGGACCCGGAGGAGTCGACCGCGCGGGCGACCGCGACCGCGGGCTCCGCCGTCGTCTTCGCGGGCCTGACCGTGATCATCGCGCTCGTCGGCCTCTCGGTCGCGGGCATCCCGTTCCTCACCACGATGGGCGTCGCAGCGGCGGGCGGAGTCGCGATCGCCGTGGTCATCGCGCTCACCCTGACCCCCGCCCTCCTCGGCTTCGCCGGCGCGCGGCTGCGCCCCAAGGAGCGCCGGGCCAAGAGGAAGGCCGCGAAGGCCGCCGCCGCCGCGGGCACCCACGTCGACACCGAGGCGCACGAGGAGGCGGCGACCGCCTCCCCCGGCGGCCACGTGCACGCCGAGGTCCCGCGCGGGTTCTTCCGCGGCTGGGTCCGGGTCGTCACGCGCTTCCCGATCGTGACGATCATCGCGGTGATCGGCGTGCTCGGCGTCGCGAGCATCCCGGCGCTCAGCCTCCGCCTCGCCCTGCCGGACGCCGGCTACCAGGCCGAGGGCACTCCCGCGCGCACCACCTACGACCTGCTCGCCGAGAACTTCGGCGCCGGCTACAACGGCCCGCTCATCGTCACCGGCACGATCATCGGCTCGACCGATCCGCTCGGCCTGATGGACGACCTCAAGGGCGAGATCGAGAAGCTCGACGGAGTCGCCTCGGTGCCGCTCGCGACGCCCAACGAGACCGCCGACACCGGCATCATCCAGGTCATTCCCGAGGGCGGCCCCGACTCCGAGGCCACCAAGGCGCTGGTCGCCGAGATCCGCGACAAGCACGACTACTTCCAGCAGGAGTACGGCGTCGACCTCGCAGTGACCGGCCAGACCGCGGTCGGGATCGACATCTCGGACACTCTCGCCAAGGCCCTGCTGCCGTTCGGCCTGCTCGTCGTGGGCCTGTCGCTGGTGCTGCTGACGATGGTGTTCCGCTCGCTCTGGGTGCCGATCAAGGCGACGCTGGGCTACCTGCTGTCGGTCGGTGCGTCCTTCGGCGCCGTGGCGGCGGTGTTCGAGTGGGGATGGTTCTCGGACGCTCTGCACGTCGACAAGACGGGCCCGATCATCAGCTTCATGCCGATCATCCTGATGGGCGTGCTCTTCGGCCTCGCGATGGACTACGAGGTGTTCCTGGTCTCGCGGATGCGCGAGGACTACGTGCACGGGAGGCCGGCGCGCGCCGCTGTCGAGTCGGGCTTCGTCGGCTCGGCCAAGGTGGTCACGGCCGCCGCGGTCATCATGTTCTCGGTCTTCGCCGCCTTCGTGCCGGAGGGGGACACCAACATCAAGCCGATCGCGCTCGGGCTCGCCGTGGGCGTCTTCGTCGACGCGTTCATCGTGCGGATGACGCTGGTGCCCGCCGTGCTGCACCTGCTCGGCGACCGCGCCTGGCACATGCCGCGCTGGCTCGACCGCATCCTCCCGTCCTTCGACGTCGAGGGCGAGGGCCTCACGAAGGAGCTCGCGCTGGCCGACTGGCCGGAGCCCGGATCCACGGACGTGATCGCGGCCGAGGACCTCCGCCTCGACGGACCCGACGGTCCCGTCTACAGCGGCGTCTCGCTGCGGGTCGCTCCCGGCTCCTCCCTCGTGGTCCACGGGCCGCACCGCTCCGGCCGCACCGCGCTGCTGCTGAGCATCGCCGGTCGGCTCGCCCCCGACTCCGGGCGCCTGAAGGTCGCGGGCCTGGTCGTGCCGATCCGCTCCGCCGCCGTGCGCGGCCGGGTCGGGCTGGTGCGCCTCGCCGGAGCCGCCGACCCCGTCGCCGACGTCCGGTCGGCCCTGGAGTCGGCTCCGCCGATCCTGGTGCTCGACGACCTCGACACGGTCACCGACCCGCAGCTGCGCGGCGCGATCCGGGCCGAGCTCGACGCCGCCCGCGCCGCCGACGACGCGTTCACCGTGGTCGCCTCCTCCGTCGACGCCGAGGCGCTCGACGACCTCCTCCCCTCCGACCGCGGCGTGCTCGCGGTCTCGCCCGCGGCCGAGCGCCGCGCGATCGCAAAGGTCCTCTGACAG
The DNA here is from genome assembly GCF_002932635.1 of Rathayibacter sp. AY1D1. NCBI lineage: Bacteria > Bacillati > Actinomycetota > Actinomycetes > Micrococcales > Microbacteriaceae > Rathayibacter > Rathayibacter sp. AY1D1. The sequence continues at coordinate 96,887 of NZ_PSVY01000008.1, read as the reverse complement.
ATGGCTCTCCTCTCCCTCGAACGCCCCCGCGGCGTCAAGAAGGTGTCCTGGCTGACCCTTCTCGGGATCGTCCTGGTCCCCCTCGTCATCGGCGGCCTCCTGGTGTGGGCGCTGTGGAACCCGACCGAGCGACTCGACACGATCACGGCCGCCGTGGTCAACGAGGACACCCCGGTCGAGATCAACGGGCAGACCGTGCCGCTCGGGCGCCAGCTCGCGGCCGGCCTGGTGACGGGCGGCACCGACTCCGCGAGCTCGGACGCCCCCTCCTCCACCCCCTCGGCGAGCGCGACGCCGTCCGCGAGCACGACCCCGGTGCCCAACGTCTCCGGCTCGGACTCGACGGGCAACTTCACCTGGGTCCTCACGGACAAGGACGACGCCGCGAAGGGCCTCGCCGACGGCAGCTACGCGACCGTCGTGACGATCCCCTCCTCCTTCTCCGCCGCCGCCACCTCGTACTCGGGCGACGCCGCGGAGGCGACGAAGGCGACCATCGACATCGCCACCAGCGAGAAGGCCAAGCTCGTCGACGACGCCATCTCGGCCACGGTGACCAGCACCGCCACCTCGCTGCTCAACACGCAGCTGACCACGGCCTACCTCGAGAACGTCTACGTCGGCTTCAACACCCTCAACGAGCAGATCGGCCAGGCGGCCGAGGGCGCGGGCACGCTCGCCGACGGCGCCGACCAGCTCGGCACCGGCGCCTCCACCCTCGCCGACGGCACCAGCAGCCTCGCCGACGGGATCGACGAGCTCGCCAGCGGCGCCTCCTCGCTCTCCGACGGCGTCGGGCAGATCGGCACCGGAGCCTCGTCCCTCGCCGACGGCGTGGGACAGCTGGGCACCGGAGCCTCCGACCTCTCCGGCGGGGTCGCGCAGCTGGCCACCGGTGCGCGCGGCCTCTCCGGCGGAGTGGGACAGCTCGCGACGGGCGCCCGCGACTCGGCGACCGGGGCGACCGCGCTGCAGGGCGGCGCCTCCGACCTGGCCGACGGGCTCGACCAGCTGAGGGAGGGAGTGGTGAGGACCGGCGACGGGACCCAGCAGGTCGCCGCCCTCAGCGCCGGCGCCGCCGCTGCCACTGCGGGGACCTTCGAGGCGCTCAGCGCCGCGCTCGAGGGCTGCGAGACGACGCAGTGCCTCGCCGCGCGCGCCGTCATCGCCTCGGCGGACGGACCCACCGGCGCGACCACCCTCGCCACGACGACCGCGGGAGCCGTCGCCGGGATCGACGCGGGCATCCGCCTCGGCGGCGACGGGCAGCCCTCGCTGATCGACGCGGTCGGGCAGTCCGCCACCGGCGCGCGCACTCTCTCGGGGGGCATCGGACAGCTGTCCGGCGGCCTGACGCAGCTCGCCGACGGCGCGGACGACGCCGCGGGCGGAGCGTCCCAGCTCGCCGACGGCCTCGACACCACGGCGGCCGGGTCGGCGCAGCTCGCGACCGGCGCCACCACCGCCGCGGCCGGTGCCCGCGACCTCGCGACCGGCGCGACCACGGCCGCGGGCGGCGCCGCCGACCTCGCCGCGGGAGCCTCCTCCGCCGCCGACGGAGCCGACCAGCTCGCCGACGGCGCGAGCGGGGTCTCGGACGGCGCCGTGCAGCTCGCCGACGGCACCCGCACGCTCGCGACCGGCCTCGACGCCGCGGTCGCGCAGCTCCCGACCTACACCGAGTCGGAGTCGACGAACCTCGCCGACGTCGTCTCGGACCCGGTCGAGAACGCGAGCAGCGCGACCGACCTGTTCGGAGCCTCCAGCGTCCCGTTCTTCGCGACGATCGCCCTCTGGCTGGGCGCCCTCGCGACGTTCCTGGTGCTCGCGGCGTTCTCGCACCGTGCACTCTCCTCGACCCGCTCCTCCGCGGCGCTCGCCCTCTCCTCCTACGTGCCGGCGCTCGTGATCGGCGTGGTACAGGGACTCGCGGTCGCGATCGTGATGAGCGGGGTCGCGGGCCTGGAGCCGGGCCGCTGGGTCGGCTTCGCCCTCCTGGCGATGCTCACCGGCGCCTCGTTCGCCGCGGTGAACCAGGGGCTGGTCGCCCTGCTCGGAGGGATCGGCCGCTTCCTCGCGATGGTCGCGGCGGTGATCGCGCTCGGCGCGGGCATCATCTCGACGGTCCCCGGGCTGTTCGACGACGTGCTCGGGTTCCTGCCGCTCTCGGCGGCGCAGAACGCGCTGTCCGGAGTGGTCGAGGGCACCGACGGCACGGCCGGCGCCGTCGTCGGCCTGGTGATCTGGCTGCTGTTCGGCCTGCTGCTCACCGTCGCCGCGATCGCCCGACGCCGGGTCGTCTCGGTCCGCGCCCTGCACCGCACCGCGGAGGCGTAGGCCGCGCCTCGCGCCACTCCTCCCCCGAACCGGGGACGGGTGGCGCGAGGATCGCGCCACCGCCGCGCCTCTCCGGGCGACCGGCCCCGGCCGGGGCTAGCCTGACGCGATGGAGTCGGAACCGATGGCGATCCGGACGCGACGGGTGTACGGCCCATCGGTCCTGCGGCGCCTCCGCGCCCTCCTCCTGCGGCTCCTCGGCGCCGGCCTCGCGGCCGTGCTCATCCCGTTCGCCGTCCTCGCGGACCGCCGCGGGGTCCTCGACGAGTCGGTGCTCGCGCTCGGGCTCCTCGCCCTCACCGTCGTCATCGGACTGGCCTCGGCGGTCTCGCTCTTCGTCGTCTCCCCCACCCGCGTGATGACGACCGAGACGCAGGTCGTGCTGATGCGCGGCCGCCGCCGCCGCGAGCAGTGGCCCCGCCGGTCGGTCCGCTTCCTCGAGTCCGCCGACGGCGACGGCTTCGTCGCCTGGTGCCGCGGCGACGGAGTCGAGGTCCGCTGCGCGCATTTCCGCCCGGAGGACCTCGCAGCCCTGCTCGCCGACCTCGGCGCCGCCGCCCGCGTCCGCGACGCCCTGCCGCCCGCTCTGGCCGGGCCCGCCTCGGCCGTCCGCTTCCGGCCGCACCGCGCTCCGCTCCAGCGCCGGGCGGTCGCCCTGGTCGTCGTCGCCACGGAGGCGTTCGCCGCCGGCGTCCTGGCCGTCGCCCTCGCGGGATCCCCGTCGGGCGACCGCGCGCAGATCGCGCTGGGGGCGGTCGTCGTGGCGCTCTCCCTCCCGCTCGGGCTGGTCGCGGCGCGGCTGGCGCTGCGGCCCGGGCTGCCGGGCTCGATCGTGGTGTCGGAGTCGGCCATCCAGATCGACGGGCTGATCTTCCCGCTCGAGGCTCTGCGCTCGGTCGTCGCCTCGAGCCCGACGGGGAGCCATAGCCTCCGCCTGACCCTCACCGAGACGAACGGCCGCGTCACGGAGGTCCCCCTCGGGCTGCGGGTGCCGACGCTGCGGCGCGACCAGCTCTTCCCCGACTACCCGCTGCTGCTCGGCGTGCTGCGCGAGCGCACGGTGGGGCTGCTGCGGATCGAGGGCTGAGCCTCAGTCCTCGGCGCCGTCGGCGATGCGCTGGTGGTGGTGGATGACCTCGGCGACGATGAACCCGAGGAACTTCTCGGCGAACGCCGGGTCGAGGTGCGACTCCTCGGCGAGCGCCCGCAGCCGCGCGATCTGGCGGGCCTCGCGCTCGAGGTCCGCGGCGGGCAGCCCGTGCGCGGCCTTCAGCCGGCCGACCTTCTGCGTGAACTTGAAGCGCTCGGCGAGCAGGTGGATCAGCGCCGCGTCGATGTTGTCGATGCTCTGACGGATCTGCACGAGCTCGGCCCGCGCCAGGGACTCCTCGTGCGACGGCTCCTCGTGCGACAGCTCCTCGGTCATGCCCCGACCCTAACGGACCGCCCCCGGACACGACGACGGCCCCTGCCCGGAGTCCGGGAGGGGCCGTCCAGAGGGCCCGGTCAGTCGACCAGGTTGATCTGCACGGGGATGTTGCCGCGGGTGGCGTTGGAGTACGGGCAGAGCTGATGCGCCGCGTCGGCGACCTTCTGCGCGTCCTCGGAGCTCGCCTTCGGCACGTAGACGTCGAGCTCGACCGAGAGGCCGAAGCCGTCGGAGTCGTTCTTCCCGATCGAGACGCTGGCCGAGACGGCCGCGTCGGTCGTGTCGATCTTCAGCTGGCGACCGGCTCCGTGCAGGGCGCTGAGGAAGCAGGCGGAGTAGCCGGCCGCGAACAGCTGCTCGGGGTTGGTCCCCTCGCCGGAGCCGCCGAGCTCCTGCGGGGCGCGGGTGTCGAGGTCGAGACGGTCGTCCTCGGTGCGGACGTGGCCGTCGCGTCCTCCACCGGAGGCGTGGGCGATGGCGGTGTAGAGAGCATCCATCCCCCCATCCCACCACTCGGCCGCCGTGAGTCGGGTGAACGCGGGATGCACGTCCGTGCGTTCTCCCGGGAATCCCCCTCGGGAGCGCTCCGGGGAGCGTCAAGCCCCTCCCCCTCGGCGCCCTCCGGGTGTGCGGTGGAGGGACACCGACCCCGACCGGCGCGAGCCGGAGAACGGACACGAGCATGCGAGCACTCACCTGGCAGGGCATCGAGAAGGTCTCGGTCGAGACCGTCCCCGACCCCCGCATCCAGCAGCCGACCGACGCGATCGTCCGGATCACCTCGACCGCGATCTGCGGCTCCGACCTGCACCTCTACCGCCTCCTCGGGCCCTACATCGACCGCGGGGACGTGCTCGGCCACGAGCCCATGGGCGTCGTCGAGGAGGTGGGCTCCGGAGTCACCACCCTGAAGCCCGGCGACCGGGTCGTCGTGCCCTTCAACATCGCCTGCGGCGAGTGCTTCATGTGCCGCCGAGGGCTGCAGTCGCAGTGCGAGACGACGCAGGTCACCGAGTACGGCTCGGGAGCGGCGCTCTTCGGCTACACGAAGATGTACGGCCAGGTCCCCGGCGGGCAGGCCGAGCTGCTCCGCGTGCCGCTGGCCGACTACAACACGATCGTCGTCGGCACGGACCTGCCGGACGAGCGCTACCTCTTCCTCAGCGACATCGTGCCCACCGCCTGGCAGGGCGTGGAGTACGCGCAGGTGCCCGACGGCGGGACCCTGGTCGTCTTCGGACTCGGCCCTGTCGGCCAGTTCGCGGCGCGGATCGGCGCCCACCGCGGCTACCGCATCCTCGCCGTGGAGCCCGTCGCCGAGCGGCGCGCGATGGCCGAGCGGTACGGCGTGGAGACCTTCGACCTGTCCGACGACATCGCCGCGCAGCTGCGCGACCTCACGGACGGGCGCGGCCCCGACTCCGTCGTCGACGCGGTCGGCATGGAGGCGCACGGCTCGCCTGTCGGCTCGTTCGCGCAGTCGATGGCGGGGCTCCTGCCCGACCCGATCGCCCGCAAGGCGATGGACACGGTCGGCGTCGACCGCCTCGCCGCGGTGCACGCCTCCCTCGACCTGGTGCGCCGCGGCGGCACCGTCTCGCTGAGCGGGGTCTATGGCGGAGAGGCCGACCCGATGCCGCTGAAGTCGATGTTCGACAAGCAGGTGACGGTGCGGATGGGCCAGTGCAACGTGAAGCGCTGGATCGACGACCTGCTGCCGCTGGTGGAGGACTCCTCCGATCCGCTCGGCGTGATGGACCTCGTGACCCACCGGGCGCCGCTCGAGGACGCTCCGGCCCTCTACGAGACCTTCCAGAAGAAGGAGGACGGCTGCATCAAGGTCGTCCTGCACCCCTAGCCGGGGAACAGCGAAGGCGGCGCCCCCCGAGGGGAGCGCCGCCTTCGCGGTACTGCCGAGACCTACTTGAAGACGTCCTTGACGTCCTCGCCGGCCTTCTTGGCCGAGGCCACGGCCTGGTCCTTCTGGCCTTCGGCCTTCAGGCTGTCGTCGTTCTTGTGGTCGCCCAGGGCTTCCTTCGCCTTGCCGGCGATGTCCTGAGCGGCGTTCTTGATCTTGTCATCGAGCCCCATGGTGGTGCCTCCTTCGCTGATCGTTGGCACGACCGTAGGACCGGGAACTGCCCGCTTCCTGGGAGCGGGAAGGGGCTTGCCCGGGCGCCCGCTGGACTGCGATGATTCGCGCCCTCGACCGGTGCCGGCCGGTCGAGGGCGCGGGATCAGGTCGCCGGGGTGGCGGACTCGGACGGAGCGGACTGCGAGGGCGCGTTCGTGGGCGTCTGCGACGATCCGTCGTCGGCGCTGGTGGGCACCGCGCTCCCCGACTGGTAGGGCGTCTGGGCGTCGCCGGTGCAGCCGGCCAGCAGGCCGATCGTCAGAGCGGAGGCGCCGAGCGCCCCGAGGACCCGTGCGGCGCTCACTTGCCCGTCACCGCGTCCTTGACGGCTCCCACTGCCTTCTCGACGATGTTCGGCTTCGGGTCGGTGCCGTAGAGGCGCTCGTCCGGCTGGGTGGGCGGGGGCATCGGGACGTTGCCGCCGGGCTCCGCGACGCGGTAGCTGAACTCTCCCTTGCCGTCCGGGGTCGGGCCCGAGGCCCAGCTGCCCTCGGAGGCCGCTGCTCCGTCCGAGAAGTTGATGTACTCGTACGACACGGAGCGCTCCTCCTTCGAGATCGGGAAGTTCGAGGGCACGGGCAGGTCCTCCCGGCCCTCCGCGCGCAGCTCGGCGGCCGCCGCTATCCACTGGTTCTGGTGCATGGTGTCGCGGGCCAGGAGGAACGACAGGAGGTCGCGCACGCCGTGGTCGTCGGTCATGTGGTAGAGCCGGGCGACCTGGAGCCGGCCCTGCATCTCCGCGTTCGCGTTGGCGGTGAAGTCGGCCAGCAGGTTGCCGCTGGCGGTGATGTAGGAGCCCTGCCACGGGTTGCCCATGCTGTCGACGGGGCGCGCGCCGGCGCCGGCCACGATGGCGTGCTGCACGTCGGAGCCGCCGATGACCGCCGCGAGCACGGGGTCCTTCTTCATCGCGTCCTCGGACTGCTCGACCGGGGCCTTCTCGAGCAGCTGGGCGATCATCACGGCGATCATCTCGACGTGGCCGAACTCCTCGGCGCCGATGCCGAAGAGCAGGTCCCGGTACTTGCCCGGGTCGTGGGCGTTCCAGGCCTGGAAGCCGTACTGCATCGCCACGGTGATCTCGCCGTACTGGCCGCCGAGCACCTCCTGGAAGCGGCGGGCGAAGACCGCGTCGGGCTTCGAGGGCGTGGACGTGAACTGGAGTTCCTGACGGTGGAAGAACATGACTGGTTGCCTTTCCGGGGTAGCCGGGCGGATCCGGGTGCGGACGTCCGATGTCTGTCCTCTCGACGGTAGGGAGCCCTGTTCGCGGGTCAGAAGGGGCTTGACGCGGTGGCGGAGCAGTCGATCCACGGGCTCTCGGGCCCCGCCCTCGTGGGCGCGGGATGGTAGCCCCATCGGGGGGTCAGCCGCTATGCCCTTCCCGGTACTTGAGAGCCCGAACAGACTGGCGACGCCGGCACGCATTCATTCCCCACTCGATCCTGGAAGGGACAGACGATGTCGAACATCGATCCCGCTTCACCTCCGTTCGGAGACGGCGCCGCGAACTTCGGCGCGACCGAGACCCCCATCGACAGCGGGGCGCACGTCGCCTCCACGGACACCTCCTCCGGCTCCTCCTCGGGCAGCACGGCCGACTCCGCGAAGGAGAAGGCGAGCGCCGCCGCGGGCACCGCCAAGGACCAGGCCGGCGCCGTCGCCGGCGACGCCAAGCAGGCCGCGAGCGAAGTGCTCTCGACCGGCAAGGACGAGGCCGCCAACGTGGTCCAGGAGGCCAAGGTCCAGGTCAAGGACCTCTACGACCAGAGCCGCACCCAGCTCACCGAGCAGGCCCACGCCCAGAAGGAGAACGCCGCCAAGGGCGCCCGCGCCTTCAGTGACGACCTGACCGCGCTGGCCAACGGCGAGGGCGGCAGCGACAACGCCGCCGCGAAGCTCGTCTCCCAGGCGGCCACCCGCGTGCAGGGTGTGGCCTCGTGGCTCGAGAACCGCGACCCGTCCGAGCTCCTCGACGACGTCCGCACGTTCGCCCGCCGCCGCCCGGGTGCCTTCATCCTCATCGCCGCGGCGACGGGACTCGTCGGCGGGCGCCTCATCCGAGCCCTGACCGCCGAGGCGAAGGACGAGAAGGAGGCGACGAGCACCCGCACCGACGGGCCCGAGTTCGACGCCCCCGCCTCGACCACCGCGTACTCCGACGCCTCCGCGTACGACGCGCCCGTCGCGTCCGCCTACGGCACCGTCGGATCGAGCTCCCTCGAGCGCGACTACGCGCCGACCGAGCCCGTCGCCGACCCGCTCGACGGCGGCTTCCCGAACGGCGGCCGGCTGTGACCGACCCGACGGGCGTCCACCGCTCGACGGAGACGCCCGACCAGCGGGCCGGGTCGACGTCGCTGGGCGATCTGCTCGGCGAGGTCTCGCGCGACCTCTCCACCCTGATCCGCCAGGAGATGGCCCTCGCCAAGGCCGAGCTCAAGGAGTCCGCCGGCAAGGCGGGCAAGGGAGCGGGCCTCCTCGGCGGGGCGGGGTACGCCGCGCTGATGGCCGTGCTCTTCCTCTCGATCGCCCTCTGGTGGGGCCTGGGCACTCTGATCGGCAACGGCTGGTCCGGAGTGGTCGTGGCCGTCATCTGGGCGATCGTGGCCGCGATCCTCTACGCGGTGGGCCGCAAGAGCCTGAAGCAGGTCGACGGCGCTCCCGAGACGGTCGACTCCCTCAAGAAGATTCCCGACACCCTCAAGCCGAACGGGGCAGGACGATGACGTACGACGCAGGACAGAACAAGACACCCGAGGAGATCCGGGCGGACATCGAGCGCACGCGCCTCGAGCTGGGCGGGGACGTCGACGCGCTGGCCGAGAAGGTCAGCCCGTCCGCCATCGCGCAGCGTCAGACCGACAAGGTCAAGTCGGCCGTGGGCTCCGTCCGCGACCGCGTGATGGGCTCGGCGCACGACGCCTCCGACTCGCTCTCGAGCGGTGCGGGCTCGGCGAAGGCCAAGGCCGAGGGCAACCCGTTCGCCGTGGGGCTCATCGCCCTCGGCGCCGGACTCCTCGTCGCCTCGCTCATCCCCGCCTCCAGCAAGGAGAAGGAGGCGGCGAGCCGCGTCAAGGAGCAGGCCCAGCCGGTCGTCGACAAGGTGACCGACGCGGCCAAGGAGGCGGCGAGCGAGCTCCGCGAGCCCGCGCAGCAGGCGTTCGCCTCCGTCAAGGAGACCGCGACCGACGCCGCGCAGAACGTCAAGGAGGCGGGCACCTCCGCCACCGACGACGTGAAGGACTCGGCCCGCGAGGCCAAGCACGCCGTCCAGGAGGACGTGCAGCACTGATCCGTCGGCGCTGACAGGGCGGTGGGCCTCCGGGCCCGCCGCCCTTCGTCGTGCCGCCGGGAATACACCGCCGCCCGCGCTCCTTGCCCTCCGTATGCGATCGATCGTCTACTCCCGCACCGGTGACTCCTCCGTCCTCTCCCTCGTCGACCGGGATGAGCGGGCTCCGGGCTCCGGCGAGGTCCGCGTCCGCGTCCTGGCATCGGGCGTGAATCCGACCGACTGGAAGGCGCGCGCAGACGGCGACCTCGCGTTCGACGAGGTCGTGCCGAACCAGGACGGCGCCGGTGTCGTCGAGGCGCTCGGCGAGGGCGTCGAGGGCCTGGCCGTCGGCGACCGGGTCTGGATGTACCTCTCCGCGCACCGCCGCCCCACCGGCACCGCGCAGGAGTCGGCGGTGCTCGCCGCCGAGCACGTCGTGCGCCTGCCCGAGGGCGTCGGCACCGACGTCGCCGCGAGCCTCGGCGTCCCCGCGATGACCGCCCACCGCGCCCTCACCGTGCACGAGCACGGCCCCTCCCGCCTCGCCCCCGGCGCCCTCGCCGGCCGCACCGTCCTGGTCCAGGGCGGCGCCGGAGCCGTCGGGCACGCCGCGATCCAGCTCGCGGTCTGGGCCGGGGCGACCGTCATCGCGACGGTGAGCAGCAACTCCAAGGAGCGGCTCGCCCGTGCGGCCGGTGCGCAGCACGTGCTGCAGTACCCGGACGACGCCCTCGCCGACCGGATCCGCGAGCTCGCCCCCGAGGGCGTCCAGCACGTGGTCGAGGTCGCACCGGCTCAGAACGCCGCGCTCGACGTCGAGGTGCTCGCCAACCACGGCAGCATCGGGTACTACGCGAACAACAACGGCGACGAGTTCACCGTGCCGATCGTCGCGAGCTTCGCGAAGAACGCCCGCTGGCAGGGCCTGCTGCTCTACACCGTGGGCGAGGAGGCACTGCAGGCCGCGGCCGAGGACATCACCGCGGCGCTCGTCGACGGCGCGCTCCCGGTGGGCGAGGAGGCGGGCCTCCCGCTGACCTGGTTCCCGCTCGAGGAGACCGCGGCCGCCCACGACGCGGTCGAGCAGGGCGCGACGGGCAAGGTGCTCATCCGCGTCGCCGACTGACCGGGAGGGCTCGCCTCTGATCGGCTCCCGGCCGGATCAGCCCCGGAGCGGGGGCGAGCCCGGGACGGTCGAGCGGTCGGCCAGGCCGACCACGAGCTCGGCGAGCGCCTCCTCCGCCGTGCGGGTCGGCGCCCAGCCGAGCTCGGCGCGGGCGCGCTCGGTCGACATCACCGGGACGTTGCCCGCGATGTCGAGCCAGCCCGCGTCGGTGCGCTGCAGGCGCAGGTGCCAGGTCGCGGTGACGACGGAGCGGAGCAGCCCGAACGGCACCGTGACCAGGCGGGCGCCGAAGGCGTGCGCCAGCCGCTCCGGCGTGAGGACCGGCTCGGCCGCGATGTTGAAGGCCCCGCCGGCGCGCCGGTCGAGCGCGCGCCAGAAGGCGTCGGCCACGTCGTCGGCGTGCACGCCCTGGAAGACGATGCTCCTCGGCAGCGGAAGGACCGGGATCCGGACCGCCTTCAGCCACCGCGTCGGGTAGTGGGGTCCGGCGAAGAGCCCGGCGATCTCGGTCGCCGCTCCGCGCTGGAAGACGAGCCCCGGGCGCAGGCGTGTGACGACGATCTCGGGGTGCCGCTCCTCGAAGGCGTCGAGCTGCCGCTCGTTCGCGGCCTTGTGGCGGCTGTAGGTCGAGGTGTGCAGGCCGCCCGTGGGCCAGTCCTCGGTCACCCGGATCGACTTCGGCGCGGCGCTGTAGGCGCCCACGGACGAGGCGACGGCGACCTGGCCGACTCCCGCGGCGGCGACCGCCTCGAGCACGGCCGCAGTGCCTCCGACGTCGACCAGCCGCTGGAACGGCTCGTCGTGGCTGGGCTGCAGCGCCCAGGCGAGGTGGACGACGGCGTCGACGCCGGCGAAGGCCTCGCGGAGCCGCCGCGGGGCGACGCTCGACGCGAGGTCGATCTCGACCCAGCGCACGTCGCGGTACTCCTCCGAGCGAGGCCGAGGGGCCTGGCGGGCGATGCCCACGATCTCCTCCACCCCGGCCTCGCCGTGCAGGCGCCGCAGCAGGGCCGTCCCCAGGTTGCCGGTCGCCCCGACGATCGCGATCCGCATGGCGTCATCCCTCCGGGAGCGGCGCACGCCGGCCCCCTCCTCCGAGGCTAGGCAGGGGCGCCGCCGCGGAGGAGCCGCTTGACAGCGGGGACGACGGGACGCTCGGCGGGGACCGCCGGCGGCCGGCGGGGTGGACGCTCCTCCCCAGGGTGGATGCGGCCTAGACCACGGCGGGAGCGGGCGCATCCCCCCGCGCGGCCGGCCGCCGATCCCTAGCCTGGGACGATGCTGCCGACACCGCCCCGCCGCGTCCTCCCCGTGCGACACGAGGTCGAGGACGTCACGCTGCGGACGGTCGACACCGGTCCGGCCGGAGCGGGCGCGGTGTTCGTCCTGATCCACGGGATCGGGATGTCGCACCACACCTTCTCGCCGCTCGCCGCCCGCCTGAAGCGGCACGGCCGGGTGATCGGCGTCGACCTCGCCGGCTTCGGCGCGAACGCGCGACCGCGGCGGAGGATCGGCCTCGAGGACCACGCGCGGCAGGTCGAGCAGGTCCTCCGCGGACTGGGCGTCTCGGGCGCGGTCGTCGTCGGGCACTCGATGGGGTCGCAGGTGGCGGTCGAGCTGGGGCTGCGCGCGCCCGGCCTGGTCGACGGCGCGGTGCTCATCGGGCCGGTGGTGGATCCGCAGCGGCCCGGAGCGGTCCGCCAGGGGCTCGCGCTGCTGCGGGACTGCCTCGGCGAGCCGGTGGGCGTCGACGCGATCGTGCTGGCCGACTACCTGCGCGGCGGCCTGCGCTGGTACCTGCGCCAGCTGCCCGAGATGCTGCGGCATCCGGTCCAGGAGCGCGTCGCCCGGCTGGAGGTGCCGGTCCTCGTCGCCCGCGGCCGCGACGATCCGATCGCCACCCGTGACTGGTGCGAGCGGCTCACGGCCCACGCGCGCGAGGGGCGGCTCGTCGAGTTCGCCGGCTCGCGCCACGTCGTCCCCCGCACCGAGCCCGGAGCGCTCGCCCGCGAGATCCTCCGCTTCGCCGCCGCGCTCGGCGAGAGGCCCGCCGCCCCGCTCCCCCTCCGGTCGGAGCCGGCCGCATGAGCCGGCTCCGGCGCCTGGTCCGCGACGCCGTCTGGTGGATCCGCGACTACGCCTACGCCGTCGCCTGGCAGGTGCGCGGCGTCCTCTCGCGCCGTGCCCCGGACGACTACCTCGACGGCGACCGGCGGCCCGTCGTGGTCCTGCCGGGGATCTGGGAGACCTGGTCCTTCCTCCGCCCGATCATCGATCCGCTGCACGAGCGCGGGCACCCTCTCCACGTGCTGACGAGCCTCGGCCGCAACGGCCGCCCGGTCGCCCGGACGGCCGAGGACGTGGCCGCCTACCTCGCCGAGCACGGGCTCCGCGACGTGGTGATCGTCGCCCACAGCAAGGGCGGACTGATCGGCAAGTACGTGATGACCGAGCTCGACCCGGACGGCCGGGTCGACCGGATGGTCGCCGTGGCGACCCCGTTCGGCGGCTCCCGCTACGCGCCCTACCTGGTCCTCCGGAGCCTGCGAGCCTTCTCGCCGCGCGACGCCACGACCCTGCTGCTGTCGAGCCGCTCCGGAGCGAACGCGCGGATCACGTCCGTGTTCGGCCTCTTCGACCCGCACATCCCCGAGGGCAGCATGCTCGAGGGCGCGGTCAACGTCCGGATCGAGACCGGCGGGCACTTCCGCATCCTGAGCGACCCCGAGACGCTCACCGCGGTCGTCACGGCGGTCTCTGCGGAGGAGCGCGCCGACGGAGAGGCGCCCTGACGGCGGCGGAACCCCTGACGACGGCGGAACCCCTGACGACTCCGTAGCAACCCGCGTCGCCGCGGCGGAACCCCCTGGCGCCTCCGGCCCGCGAGGCGGAGCGTGGAGTCATGCCCGCCTCCTCCACCGGCCCGACCGAGCTCCTCCTCGTCCGCCACGGCGAGAGCCTCGCCAACATCGCGGCGAGCGCCGCCGAGGCCTCGGGGGCGCACGAGATCGCCGTCGACCGCCGCGACCCCGACGTCGAGCTCTCCCCCGCCGGCGAGGAGCAGGCGCGCGCGCTCGGCCGCTGGCTGGCCGAGGAGGCGCGGCCCGCCTCCGCCTGGACGTCGCCCTACCGCCGCGCCTCCGCGACCGCGCGCCTCGCCCTCGGCGAGGCCGGCATCGACCTGCGGCTTCGCCCCGACGAGCGCCTGCGCGACCGCGACCTCGGCGTCACCGACCGCCTCACCTCCGCCGGCGTGCGGGCCCGGATGCCCGAGGAGGCGGCGCGGCGCGAGTGGCTCGGCAAGTTCTACTACCGGCCGCCGGGAGGCGAGGCCTGGACGGACCTCGCGCTCCGCGTCCGCGCCTTCGTCGACCACCTCGCCGTCGCCGCGCCTCCCGGGCCGGCGATCCTCTTCTGCCACGACGCGGTCGTCCTCGTCCTCCGCTACGTCCTCGAGAGCCTCTCCGAGCACGAGCTGCTCGACATCGGCGCTTCGACGCCCGTCGCCAACGGCTCCGTCACCCGTCTCGTCCGCGACGGCGACGCGTGGCGCCTCGAGCTCTTCAACCGCACGTCCCACCTCGAGCGCTCCGGCGCCCCCGTCACCCGGCACGACGACCGCGCGGACGGAGAAGGAGACCCTCATGAGTGACCTCGTCTCCCGCGCCCTGCTCGAGCAGCGCTGGCCCCTCCCGGAGCCCGGAGGCTCGAAGCACTCTCGCGGCGACGTGGTCGTCGTCGGCGGCGCCCGCAAGACGCCCGGCGCCGCGATCCTCGCGGGGATCGCCGCGCTGCGGACCGGCGCGGGTCGCATCACGCTCTGCGTCGCCGAGTCGGTCGCGTCGGCCACCGCGGTCGCGCTGCCAGAGTGCGGAGTGGTCCCGCTCGCGGAGACGCGCACCGGCTCCGTCTCGGGCCGCGGGCTCGACGTCCTGGCCGGCGAGCTCTCCTCCGCCGACGTCGCCCTGATCGGACCCGGCCTGGACGACCCGCGCGCGACCGCCGCGACCCTGCGGGCCCTCGCTCCGCTCCTCGACGACGTGCCGGCTGTGCACCTCGACGCCTTCCCGCTCGGAGTCCTGCCCGGGCAGCGCCGTCTCGCACGGAGGCTCGCGGGCCGGCTCCTGCTGACCCCGAACTCGGAGGAGGCGTCCCGGCTCCTCGGCGAGGAGGTCGACGACGTCGAGCGGGCCGCCCTCGCGGTCGCCGAGCGCTACGGCGCGGTGGTGAGCCTGTTCAACACGATCGCCTCGCCCGACGGCGACGCGGTGCGGATCGAGGGCGAGCACCCCGGGCTGGCCACCGCGGGCAGCGGCGACGTGCTCGCCGGAGCGACGGCGGGCCTGCGCGGGCGCGGCGTCGATCCGATGGGCGCGGCCGCGTGGGGCGCGTTCCTGCACACGGAGGCGGACACGCGCCTCTCCGCGCGGATCGGCCCGGCCGGGTACCTCGCGAGCGAGATCCCGGGGGAGTTCCCGCGCGTGCTGGCGGGCTGAGCGGCGCGGGTGCACTGAGGACGGCAGTCGTTCCGAGGCGGGCCGGCGGTGCGAGCGCCCCGGACCGAGCCGGCGGCGTGAGCGGCGGCGATCACCGTGACCGCGGCGTCGACCTCAGTGCGCGACGTCGGCGACCGAGAACGCCACTCCCGGCGTGATCAGGATCGAGGTCTCGCGGGGCTCGCCCTCGCCCTGGTTCACCGTGATCCAGCGCGACGCGGAGCCGTCCAGGGCGCGGTCGATGCTCTCGCGCACCTCCGCGGCCGACGTCTCGCTCAGGCTGAACGGCGCTCCGCCGTAGATGATCTCGACGCGCTTCACAGCATGCTCTCCTCGCTCTGACGGGCGGTCCCGTGGGGCTCCTCGCTGATCCGCAGCCCGTGCGCCGTGTGCGAATCGGCGAGCAGCTGGCGGATCCAGTCCGGGTTGATGTTCGGGGCACGGCCGCCGTGGTACTTGAAGCGCAGCGGGATGGCGGGGTGCAGCCAGATCGAGGTGCGTCCGTCGCCGACCGCCTGCGAGTCCTTCCACGAGAAGTAGAAGGACTCGTTGCGCGCGAGCTTCGAGCCGATCACGATCTGCAGGTGCGCCAGCAGACGGTCGTCGAAGTCGGCCTCGAGGGTCGAGTCGTAGATCAGTCGCCCCATCAGGCGGTTCTCCGTTCGGGAAGTCGCCCGTCCGCGAAGGATCGGGCGGAGTCGTGAGTGTCGATCCTACCGGCGCCCCGGATGCTCACCAGGAGTCGTCCTCGCCGTGGAAGTGCGGGATCTCGGTGTCGACGGCGGAGAGGGGCCCGGCGCCGCCGTCCTCCTCGGCCACGGGGTGCGAGACGCCCAGGCGGGCCGTCTCGCGGGTGAAGCGCTCGACGAGCTCCTCGTCGAGCAGCTCCTCGGCTCCGTCGTCCTCGGACTCCGAGAACAGCTGGCTCGCCGGTCCGATCAGCAGCGCCGCCCGTCCGGGCCGGCCGGACTCCTGGCGGATCGGGATGTCGACCGTGATCGACCCCTTGGTGAGCGCCAGCGCCTCCGCGTAGGCCAGCAGCGACCGCGCGATGGCGGTACCCGTCAGCACGGAGCTGCCGGCGTAGTGGATGCGTTCCATGCCTCCTTCCTACTCCTCGGGCGGCCGCCCGGTCAGCGGTTGCGCGGTCGAGGGAGGGAGCGCTGGCGCCGCGTCGATCCGGCGGTCGAGCGCGTCGCGGACGGCCGGCCACTCGGCCGCGAGGATCGAGTGGACGGCCGTGTCGCGCCACGAGCCGTCGGCCCGCCGCTGGTCGTGGCGGAGCACCCCCTCGAACACGGCGCCGAGGCGGAGGATCGCGGCCCGCGAGCGCGCGTTCACCGCATCCGCCTGGAGCTTCACCCGCTCGTAGCCGCTGTTGAAGGCGAGCCCGAGCACCAGCCGCTTCGCCTCCGGGTTCACGACGGTGCCCCACGTCTCGGGCGCGTAGGCCGTCCAGCCGAGGTGGGCAGCCTCGCGCGTCTCGTCGAAGTCGGCCAGCGAGGTCGTGCCGACGACGCGCCCCTCCTGCAGCACGGCGAATGGCAGGCCCGTGCCCCAGGGGTAGTAGCGGTCGACGAAGGCGCGGAACTCCTCCGGGGTGCCGGGGAGGCCGGACGGTCCTCCTCCGTAGCCGCCGGCGAACACCTCCGGACGTCCGATCGCCCGCCCGAGCGGCTCGACGTGCTCGACGGCGAGCGGCTCGAGGACGATCGAGCGGCCGACGAGCGTGACGGGACCGGGGCGGCGGGGGCTGCTCATGCGATAAGTGTGGGGCACCGTGCCAGCATGGCTCCATGAGCACCGCCGCGCTGTTCGAGTCCGCCGCCGCCGCCCTCGTCGGTCTGCTCGCGCAGGTGCGGGACGACCAGTGGGAGCAGCCGGGGCTCGGCGTCTGGGACGTCCGCGGCCTCGCGGGCCACGCGTCGCGGGCGGTGCTGACGGTCGAGGCGTACCTCCTCGCTCCGGAGCCGCCCGAGCCGACCATCGAGGACGCGCTCGACTACTACGCCGCGCTGGCCGGGAACGTCGCCGACCCCGCGGCGGTGGCGCGGCGCGGGGTCGAGGCGGGGCTGCTGCTCGGCGACAGGCCGGCTCAGGCGCTGGCGGAGGCGGCGGGCCGCGCGATCGAGCTGGTCGCCGCCCAGCGTCCCGGCCGCCTCGTCGCCGTGGGCGGCCACGCGATCGAGCTGGACGAGTACCTCCGGACCCGGCTGCTCGAGCTGGTCGTGCACACGCTCGACCTCTCGCGGGCCACCGGGATCCCGCACGTGCTGCCCGGCGAGGCCGTCGAGGCGTGCTGCGCGCTGACCGGCGGGCTGGCCGCTCGAGCCGGACGCGGCGAGGAGCTCCTGCTCGCGCTGAGCGGGCGGGAGCCCCTCGCCGCGGGGTTCTCGGTGGTGTGAGGGCGCCGGCCCCCGGCTGCGGGTTCTGCGCGGCGCCGGCCCTCCGGCCACCGGGTCCTCCGTGGTGAGGGCGCCGGCCCTCCGGCTGCGGGTTCTGCGCGGCGCCGGCTCTCAGGCCACGGCGAGAGCGGCGACCGGCGACACCTTCGTGGCGCGGCGGGCGGGCAGCACGGCCGAGACGACCGTGATCACGACGCCCACCACGAGCACCGCCACCAGGATCGGCACCGGGACGGTCGGCGGGATCAGTCCGATGCCCGGCAGCGAGCCGAACACCGAGATCGCGCCGCACCAGCCGTAGACGATCCCGAGCACGATGCCGAGCACCGCGGCAGCGATGATCATCTGCGCCGCCTCGAGCACCACCATCGACCGCACCTGCGAGCCGGTGAAGCCGAGCGCGCGGAGCAGGCCCAGCTCGCGCCGGCGCTGCAGCACGCTGAGCGACAGCGTGTTGACCATGCCGACGGCGGCCAGGACGACCGAGAAGCCGAGCAGGACGCTCATCACCGCGGTGCTCACCTGGATGAACTGCTCGAACGCCGCTATCACCTCGGGGTTCGTCTCACCCGAGCGCTCCATGATCGTGCCGAAGGTGGCGGCGGCGACCGCGAACATCGTGACCAGCGACACTCCGATGACCAGTCCGATCACAGCCCGAGCGCTGCGTGCCGGATTGCGGACGGCGTTGGCGGACGCCAGGCGGGCGACGGGGCCCCGGCCGAAGGCGCGGCCCACGAGGGCCGTGAGCGGAGGGAGCAGGACGGGCGCCCCGAGGATCACGCCGGTGAAGGACGCCATGCCTCCGACGAGCCCGAGGAGGACGCCGCCGGGGTTGGCGAGCCCGAGGACCACGCCCGCGGCGAGCAGCAGCGCGCCGACCACGACGAAGACGATCGCCGTGACGTTGCGGGCGGTGCGGCCGCGCAGCTCCTCGTAGCGGGGCTCGGCGGAGGATCCGGCGGCCTGCGACGGCGCGACCGCCAGCACGCGGCGCGATCCGGACCACGAGGCGATGACCGTCGAGGCGACCACGGCGATCAGCGGCAGCACGAGGCCGGGCGAGACGAGCGGGTAGTCGAAGCGGGGCAGGGTGCCGCTCCGGATGGCGAGCTCCGCGGCGAGCGCCACGAGAGCGACGCCGGCGACCAGGCCGATCGCCGCTCCGAGGAGCCCCTGCAGGAGGCCCGTGCGGACGATCCCGCTGCGCAGCGACCGGCCGGAGGCGCCGAGCAGGCGCAGCAGGGCGATCTCGCGGGTGCGCCCGGCGATGACGGTCGAGACCGCGTTGGCCGTGACGATCCCGCCCACGAACACGGCGATGCCGAAGAAGACGGCGCCGACCATCCCGAGCATGAGGGCGACCTGGCCGATGCCGTCGATCCCCGCTGCCGCGAAGGCCGCGACCATGTCGGCGATGACCTGCACCAGCACGGCGCCGAACGCCGCGGCGAGTGCGGCGACGGTGACGATGGCGCCCCCGCCCTGGCTCGAGCCCGTGCGCACGCCGCTCACGCCGCGCCCTCCATCGTGAGCATCGCGCGCGAGATCTCCTCGGCGCTCATCCCGCGGCGGTCGTCGACGACGGCCCCGTCGCGGAGGAAGACGATGCGGTCGGCGTAGGCCGCCGCGATCGGGTCGTGGGTGACCATGGCGATCGACTGGCCGTACTCGCGGGTGGAGGCCCGGAGCAGGCTGAGGACCTCGCGGCCGGTGCGCGAGTCCAGGTTGCCGGTGGGCTCGTCGGCGAAGATCAGCTGCGGTCGGGTGGCGAGGGCGCGGGCGATCGCCACGCGCTGCTGCTGCCCGCCCGAGAGCTCGTGGGGCCGGTGCGTGAGGCGCTCGCGGAGCCCGAGGGACTCGATCAGCCGGGCGATCCACTGCTCCTCGTCGCCGGTCAGGGAGCGGCCGTCGAGCTCGAACGGGAGGCGGATGTTGCCGCGCACGTCGAGCGTGGGGACGAGGTTGAAGGCCTGGAAGACGAAGCCGACGCTGCGGCGGCGGAGCACGGTCAGCTCGGCGTCGCTCATCGAGGTGATCTCGGCCTCCCCGAGGAACACGCGGCCGGAGGAGGCGGTGTCGAGGCCGGCGAGGACGTGCATGAGCGTCGACTTGCCGGATCCGCTGGGACCCATCACCGCGGTGAACTCGCCCCGCTCGATCGAGAGCGTGACGTCGTCGAGGGCGACGACGGGCGGCGTGCTGCCGTAGAGCTTGCGCACGCCCTCGACGCGCGCCACGACGGAGGAGGTCTGGTTCTGCATGTCCTCGACGCTACGGAGGCACCCGTGTCGCCGGCGTCGTCCGCAGTGGCTCGCGGCATCATCCCTCCGGCGGACCCGCGATGGTCCTGCGGGGTCAGCGGGGCCGGAGCCCCGCCCGGCGGAGGGCGAGGGCCGCCAGCGCGGCGGTGACGGCGGGGTCGCCGGCCCGCCAGCCCGCGGCGGCGTCCGGGTGCGCGGCGAGGATGTCGCGGGGGGACGCCTGGGTGAGCGCGCGCAGGGCCAGCAGCTCGGTTCCGCCGCCGGTCGAGCCGAGGGCGCGCAGCTCGGCGGTCCGGCGGGCGAAGCGGAGCCGGGGCCGGAGCCAGAGCACGGCCAGGAGCAGGAGCGGGAGGCCCCCGACGGCGAGCCCGGCGACCACGGCCAGGGCGCTCGCGAGCTGCTGTTGGTCGCGTCCGGCGGCGGCGAGCACGGAGCCGGCCCCGCTCGCCTCGTCGAACGGAGCGCGCACGGCGTCGCCGAGCAGGGGGATGCCGCCGAGGGTGGTCCCGGCGTCGCTCATGGTCGAGCCGAAGCCGCTGCCGGCGCTCTCGAGCCGACGGCCGATCTCGGCCAGGCCGGCGATCAGCGAGCCGACCGCGATCCCCGCGGCGATCGCCACGACGGCCACGCCGAGAGCGAGGGCGTCGGCCAGGATCTGCCGCGCGCGGACGGCCGGGAGGTCGGCGTAGATCTGCATGCGCCGATTATCCGGCGCGCTCGGCGGCGGTCGTGTCCACACCGGAGGAAGGATTCGTCGAGAGGGCCCGGGATCCGCGTCACTCCGCGAGGTCCCCGACGTTCTTCCTCCGTTGTGACCACGTCGGCCGCCTCCGAGAGGGCTGCCCGGCCCGGCTCCTCGCCGCTTCTAGTCGAGCAGGTCGTGCAGCACGACGACCTGCTCGCGCTCCGGCCCGACGCCGATCGCCGAGAACCGGGCGCCGCTCATCGCCTCGAGCGCGCGCACGTAGTCCTGCGCGGTCTGCGGCAGGTCCGAGAACTCGCGGCAGCCGGAGATGTCCTCCTGCCAGCCGGGGAACTCCTCGTAGATCGGCTTCGCGTGGTGGAAGTCGCTCTGCGAGACCGGGACCTCGTCGTGGCGCACGCCGTCGACGTCGTAGGCGACGCAGACGGGGATGGTCTCGAGGCCCGAGAGCACGTCGAGCTTGGTGAGGACGAAGTCGGTGACCCCGTTGATCCGCGCCGAGTAGCGGGCGATCGGGGCGTCGTACCAGCCGCAGCGGCGCGGGCGGCCGGTCGTGGTGCCGAACTCGAAGCCCTGCCGGCGGAGGTACTCGCCCCACTCGTCGAAGAGCTCGGTCGGGAACGGTCCGGCGCCGACGCGGGTCGTGTACGCCTTGATGACCGCGATGACGCGGTCGATGCGGTTCGGCGCGACTCCGGAGCCGGTGGCCGCTCCACCCGAGGTCGCGTTGGAGGAGGTGACGAACGGGTAGGTGCCGTGGTCGACGTCGAGCATCGTGGCCTGGCCGGCCTCGAACAGCACCGTTTTGCCCGCGTCGAGCGCCTGCGAGAGGACCAGCGACGTGTCGGCGACCATCGGGCGCAGGCGCTCGGTGTACTGCAGCAGGTCCTCCAGCACCTGCTCGACCAGGATCGCGCGGCGGTTGTAGACCTTCACCAGCAGGTGGTTCTTCTGGTCGAGGGCGCCCTCGACCTTCTGGCGGAGGATGTTCTCGTCGAAGAGGTCCTGGATGCGGATGCCGACGCGGTTGATCTTGTCGGCGTACGCCGGGCCGATGCCGCGGCCGGTGGTGCCGATCTGGCGCTTGCCGAGGAAGCGCTCCGTCACCTTGTCGAGGGTGCGGTGGTAGCTGGTGATGACGTGCGCGTTGGCGCTGACGAGCAGCTTCGACACGTCGACGCCGCGCGCGCTCAGCGCCTCGAGCTCGTGGAACAGCACCTCGATGTCGACGACGACGCCGTTCGCGATGACCGGGACGACGCCCGGGGTGAGGATGCCGGAGGGGAGCAGGTGCAGGGCGTACTTCTCGTCGCCCACCACGACGGTGTGCCCGGCGTTGTTGCCGCCGTTGAACTTCACGACGTAGTCGACGCGGCTGCCGAGGAGGTCGGTGGCGCGTCCCTTGCCCTCGTCGCCCCACTGGGCGCCGGTGATGACGATTGCTGGCATGGCGTGTCCTTCTCGACGGGAGGGGCGGGGGTGGGCGGGTGCGGCGCGGCAGTCGTGCCGCCTCCGCGCGACCAGCCGCTCGATTCTAGCGGAGGGGCCGGAGGACGGCTCCTGCGCTCGGGGGCGGCCCCGCGGACTCCTCCGGCTCCGGGCCGGCACCGCGGACGCATCGCCGAGCAATGCTCTCGATCCCGTCATGCGCAGTTCACACGCGGCGCATAGATTCGAGGACGTTCACACTCCACTCATCACGCGAACAGGACCACGATGCGCAGACTCCGCGCCGCAAGCCTCCTCGCCGTCGTCGCACTCGGAGCCGCCACCGCCGCTCCGATCGCCTCGGCCGCCCCTCTCGACGACGGCGTCGAGCTCACCCTGGTGTCGACGACCGACACGCACGGGCACGTCTACGACTGGGACTACTTCGCGAACGCGCCGTACCCGGCCGACGGTGCGCTCGGCCTCACCCGCGTCGCGACCGAGGTCGACCGCCTCCGCGCCGAGAAGGGCGAGGAGTCCGTGCTCGTCATGGACAACGGCGACGCGATCCAGGGCACGCCGCTCACCTACTACTACGGCCTCGGCGACGGCGCCGCGGGCGTCCTCTCCGGCGAGACGACGCACCCGATGGCCACCGCGTTCAACACCATCGGCTACGACGCGCAGGTCGTCGGCAACCACGAGTACAACTACGGGCTCGACATGCTCAGCGCGTACGAGGGCGACCTGAACGCCCCGCTGCTGGGCGCGAACGTCGTCGACGTCGCCACCGGCAAGCCGTACCACGACCCCTACACGCTGATCGAGCGCGAGATCGACGGGAAGACGGTCACCGTCGGCGTCCTCGGCCTCGTCACCCCCGGCGTCCGCGTCTGGGACAAGCAGTACGTCGACGGCGTCCTCGAGTTCCAGGACATGGTCGCCGCCGCGAAGCAGTGGGTCCCGATCGTGCAGGAGCAGGCGGACGTGGTCGTCGTCCTCGCGCACACCGGCCAGGGCACGGTGCCGGACGCCGAGTACGACCCCGCCGACCTCAACGAGGACGTCGTCAACAACATCGCGACGCAGGTCCCCGGCATCGACGTGGTCGTCGCCGGCCACAGCCACAAGGACCTGCCGCAGACGCTGTTCACCAACGTCGCCGGCGAGCAGGTGCTGGTCACCCAGCCCGAGTTCTGGGCGCAGGGCCTCACCGAGGTCACCCTGAACCTGGTGCCGGACGCCGCGGGCGGCCTCGAGGTCGACTGGTCGGCCGGGAACGCGCCCGTCACGCAGCCCGTCTACGCGAAGGACATCGCCGAGGAGTCGCCCGCACTGGTCGACGCCCTCGCCGAGCAGCACGCCGCCACGATCGAGTACGTGAACACCCCCGTCGCCGACTCGGTCGAGGAGCTCTCGGCCGCGACCTCGCGCTACGAGGACACCCCGATCATCGACTTCATCAACACCGTCCAGGCCGAGACCGTCGAGACGGCTCTCGAGGGCACCGAGTGGGCCGACCTGCCGGTGATCTCGCAGGCGTCGCCGTTCTCGCGCACCGCCGTCTTCCCGAAGGGGCAGGTCAGCATCCGCGACATCGCGGGCCTGTACATCTACGAGAACACCCTCCGCGGAGTGGAGCTGACCGGAGCCGAGGTGCGCGACTACCTCGAGTTCTCGGCCCGCTACTTCGTGCAGACCGCCGAGGGCGCCGTGTTC
This sequence comes from Rathayibacter sp. AY1D1, assembly GCF_002932635.1. Lineage (NCBI taxonomy): Bacteria > Bacillati > Actinomycetota > Actinomycetes > Micrococcales > Microbacteriaceae > Rathayibacter > Rathayibacter sp. AY1D1. Next base: position 73,566 of record NZ_PSVY01000008.1, on the reverse strand, counting down.
GACCCCGAGACCGGCACCAACGCGACGACCGAGGACCGCCCCGACGGCATCCCGGACTACAACTACGACGCGATCTCGGGCCTGGACTACGTGATCGACGTCTCCCAGCCCGCCGGCTCGCGGATCCGCGGTCTCGCCCACGCCGACGGCACCCCGGTCGCCGACGACGAGCGCTTCGTGATGGCGGTCAACAACTACCGCCAGAGCGGCGGAGGCGCCTACCCGGCCGTCGCGCAGGCACCGCTCGTCTACGACGAGCGTCTCGAGATCCGCCAGCTCCTCATCGACTGGTCGACCGCCCGCGGCGTGATCGACCAGGCCGACTTCTACGACCCCAACTGGTCGCTGACGACGGAGCCCGCCGCCGAGGTCCCGGTCACCCCGGCGCCGACCGAGCCCGGCACCCCGACGGAGCAGCCCACCACCGCTCCGTCGCCGCACCCCACCACCACGGCGGCCCCCGTCGCGGGAGGCTCCGGCCCGGGCTCGCTCGCGAACACCGGCGCCGACGCGGCCGGCCTGATCGGCGGAGCCCTCGTGCTGCTGCTGTCGGGTCTCGCGCTGGTCGTCGCGCGACGCCGCCTCGCGGCCTAGCCGAGCAGGGCACGGGCGGCGGTCGGCGGGGTCTCCCGCCGACCGCCGTTCGTCGTTCCGGAGGATCGCGGGACGATCGGGCCGCGGACCGGCGGCTCAGTCCCCGCGGCGTCGCGACCGGCGGGCCCGCCAGGCCGAGAACGCCCCGGTCGACCAGAGCGCCCAGACCACCAGCAGGGGCTGGAAGACGAGCCGCACCGCGCGCGCCGCGTCCGTCTCGAGGCCGAACGCCGGCGTCCGCGTCACCAGCTGCGAGATGTTCCCCGGGAAGACCGCGACGAAGAACGCGGCCACCACGACTCCCACGATCACGCGCCACCGCACGAGCACGACGAGCGCCAGCCCGAGCGCGATCTCGACGACGCCCGACGCGACGACCACCAGGTCCGGGTCGGCCGGCAGCCACGGCGGGACCTGCGCCTGGAAGGCCTGACGCGCGACCGTCAGGTGCGCCGAGCCGGCCGTGACGAGCACCAGGCCCAGGAGGATGCGGGCGAGAGTGCGCGGAACGGAGCGGCGTCCTCCGTCGGGCGCTGTGGCGGCGGTCATGCCCCCAGTCTGCGCTCGGAGCCCGCTCGCGCCGACCGCGCGCGCGTTGCGGCGGCGCCCCGTATCCTCGTTACCGCCCCGTCCGCAGACCGTGAAACGAGTTCCATGAGCACCCTGCCCCGCCTGATGGCCTTCGACCTCGACGACACCCTCGCCGCCTCGAAGTCCCCCGTCGACCCGGCGATGGCCGACCTCTTCGTGAAGCTGCTCCAGGCCACCGAGGTGTGCATCATCTCGGGCGGCCAGATCGGCCAGTTCCGGATGCAGGTGCTCGACCGCCTCGAGGGCGCCGACCCCGAGGTGCTCGCGAAGCTGCACCTCATGCCCACCTGCGGCACGCAGTACTACCGGTACGAGAACGGCGACTGGGCGCAGATCTACGCCGAGAACCTCACCGAGGACGAGAAGTCGCGCGCGCTCGCCGCCGTCGAGGAGAAGGCGAAGGAGCTCGGCTACTGGGAGTCCGAGACCTGGGGCCCGATCCTCGAGGACCGCGACTCGCAGATCACCTTCTCGGCCCTCGGCCAGTCCGCGCCCGTCGAGGTCAAGCAGGCCTGGGACCCGGACGGCGAGAAGAAGAACACCCTCCGCGAGGCCGTGCAGGCCGTGCTCCCCGACCTCGAGGTCCGCTCCGGCGGCTCGACGTCGGTCGACATCACCCGCAAGGGCATCGACAAGGCGTACGGGATGAACAAGCTCACCGAGCTGACGGGCATCCCTCTCGACGACATGATCTTCGTCGGCGACCGCCTCGACCCGGACGGCAACGACTACCCCGTCAAGGCGATGGGCGTCGAGTGCTTCGCCGTCGAGGGCTGGCACGACACCGCCGCGTACCTCCGCTCCTACGGCCTGTAGGCCGCGCCCCGCGAGCCTCTGCCGCGGCGGGGGCGCTGCGGCAGGGCGGCGCCGGGCGGGCGTCGTTCAGCGGTCCTCGTTCAGCGAGCCGGCGGCGGTGCCGCCGAGGGCGAGCCGGAGCCGCTTGGGCAGTCCGGCGACGACGATCGCGTGGGACTCCTCGATCAGCTCCAGCACCAGCCCGGACTCCACCGCCCCGCCCGCATCGACGGTCACCCAGTGCTTCTTGTTCAGGTGGTACCCGGGCTCGATGCCCTCGACCCCCGCGACGAGGTGCACCACGTTCTCGGGCAGCGCCTTGACGCTCACGACGGGGCGCTCGAAGCGCTCCGACTCGAGCGCGAAGACCTTCCCGGCGACCTTCCACACCCGCGTGCCCGGGCCGAACGGGAAGCTCGCCTCCGCCCCCGCGAGCCCCTCGAGGAGCCGCCGTACCGCCGTGTCGTCCATCCGATCATCCTCCCGCACCCGACTGCGCCGGAGGCGGAACGCGCCCGCTCACCGGACCCGACCCGAGTCCCATCGGAGCGGCGCCCGTCGCCGCCGCTCCGGCGCCGAGGTCGGACGACGCGACGGCAGCGTCGGAGGAGCCGGAACGGAGCGGACGTCCTGATGGGTCGATGAGCGACTGCGGATGCGCCGGCGATCCTCCTCTCGCCGCCGGGGATCCGCGAACGAGCCCGCGCCCGGCCGAGGTGAGGCCGATCAGTCGGATCACGACGAGGCCGTGCAGCCGACGGAGACGCTGCACCTGAACGAGGAGGACGCCCTCGGGAGGCGGTCCTGCCCGTGCGCGCCTGGTGACGGAATCACGAAGGCCGTAGAGGCCATCCTCCGATCGGCCTTGTAGGGGTTCCTCGGGCGGGAAAGCGAGCGGGGAGACGCATCCGGGCAGCCGACACCGGAGCGCCTCATCCGGCCGGACTCACGGCCCGATCGATCCGCCAGGAGAGAGAAGGAACACAAGCGGGAGACGGCTCTGCGCCTCACCTGTCGATCAATCATCTCTCTTGCGGCAGAACAGGGCGACCTCGGAGTGAGGCGGATAGTCGTTCCGCCGCCGTTTCGGAGCCTCTCTCATCTGTCTCGAGATCGTCGAACCCCGTTGCGTGGAATTACTTGGTGTGCAGTAGTCTCAGGCCTGCCGCGGGAAGGACAGCCCTCTCGCGAAATCAATCGTCGCGGAAAAACTCTCGGGACGCTGCGACATGAGCAGTGGATCTTCCGAGGGAACGTCTGCCGTCTACGGCTCAGGTCGTTCGTTGAAGATCCGCAGGCCATTCGTCCAACCAGAGAGGCATATTATGTCGAACACGTCCCCTTCTGATTCGCCCGTTCCGGCTCGCAATGCGGTTCCCGGCCGCCGGACCGTCCTGCAGGCGGCCGCATGGACCACTCCCGTCGTCGTCGCGGCGATCGGTGCGCCGCTCGCCGCCGCATCGGCCCCGGTGACCGTGCGCACGGTCGCTTTCGTCGACCAGGAGGGTGGCGATGCCACTACTTCCTACACGACGAGCAGCTGCAACCCGTTCAACGCCTACCTCCAGGTGAGCGATTCCGGAGTTCCGGCCGCCGCAGGCATCGCGGTGACGGTGACTCTGCCGACCGCGCTGCGCTGGTACGACGGCACGGCCACACCTCGCACGCTGTTCACGGGTGCCGGCGGAAGCCTCCTCCTGGAGGGCTTCAACGGTCTGCGTTTCGCCACCGCCGGAGTCAGCCAGACGGGCACCATCACGGCCACGACAGCAGGCGTGGTGAATCCGGCCCAGCCGACCGTTCCCGTGGCCGATGCGACCACCGCAGCGATCGTGAACGGCACCAGCGGCACCCGCACCTCGACCTTCCGCGGACGTCGCAACAATGTCGAGTCCGAGATGCCGGAAGCTGTCACCACTGTGGTCGATTTCGCAGTCGCGTGGACCGGCGTCGGTGACACGGCTGCGTCTGCGACCTACCTGAGCTACGTCGTCTCCCAGGACGGCGACGTCTACTCGCACACCGCCCCCTCCGGCGGCTTCTACGAGTGGGACACGACGACCCCCATCCGCATCGGCATGACCAGCATCGCGGCGGATGACGGTCTGATCATCGCCGGCGGCGACCGCGGAGCCCGCCTGTTCTCGGCCAGCGGCAGCACGGTGTACGACTGGGACGGCGTCGCGCTCGCGGCCGCGCCCGGAGGCCGCACTGTCCTCGACATCGCCGTGTCGTTCAGCGACGACAGCCTGTGGCGGGTGTCGCTCGTCGCGACCGACGGGACGGCATGGGAGGCGACGAAGACCATCGAGGCCGGAGCGTCTTGGTCGCCGTGGACGCAGGTCCTCGCCACAGTCACCGGGCTGCGTCAGGTCGCCGCCGACACCCAGGTCTTCGGCGCGACGCGTCGCATCTTCGCGACGACGGCCGCTGTGTTCGACCAGGACGGCACCCAGCTCACCGCACTTCCGGCCGGACGCACGGCGAAGGACCTCGGAGTCGAGATCGGCGGCAACTGGATCAACGTGATCGGTGACAACAACCAGTACTACCGCACCCCGTTGAGCAACCCCGGGACGTGGGACAGCAACAGCACCGGCAGCCCCGTCGTCACGATCACGAACGTCACCAGCGTGGCGTCGGCCTCGACGCCGAACATCGGCATCCGCGCGTTCTACGTGGCAGGCGCGGCACTCTGCGGCTGAGCTGATCACCAGGGGGCGCCCTGACGACGGCGCGCCCCCCGAGCAGGACTAGCGGGTCCGGTGACGTCCTCCCCTCGATCACCGAGGGAGGACGTCACCGGACCCGCTCGTGCGAGCGGATGCCTCGCTCACAGGACGACCGGCTCGGGCGGACGGGGACAGGGCCTCGATCCCCGGTCGCGCTCACCGGCCCGAACCCGACACGACCCGAGCGATCCGCGACGTCCTGAACGGAGAGCGGAAGCGCCCCGGGAAGCCGCGACACGGCTCGTCATCGGCTCCGAGCAGCTCCCCGTCGAGGCAGGATCGTCCGCCGGCGAGGCGCTCGCCCCCGGAGCGCCCGACCACGGGCGCCTGGCCGCGGCCGCGGCCGGAGCCGATGACCGCAGACGCATGCGCCGATCTCGGCTCCACGCCCAGGAGCACTCCGGCGCAGCACCTGTCCGTCTCGATGAGCACGAGTGTGCCGTCGTCGTTTCCGGCAGCGGAAGCGTCCTGCTCGTCCCTGCCGGCGACGACGTGCCCGCCGTCGGTGCCCGACGATCGTCCGCCGGTCTCCCCTCGCGAGCTCTCGCGGCGCCTCTCCCGAGTCTTCTCCTGCCGTTGCGCGTCACGCCCCATCGACAGCGGCGGGACGCCGCGACACCGCATCAGCACCGGACGCACGAGCGCCGACCGCGCGAGCCGAGAGACCTGAACCGCCCGACGGATCCGACCCGCCGAACCACCTCGACTCCCCGTGCTCGGGACATCTCCGCCGCCGACGTCCGAGCGGTCGTCGACGGCGCACAACGGAGGTCCGAGCGCGTCCTCATCGTCGGGGAATAGTCGGAATAGCCGAGAGCATCCCCTAGGAGGGGCCTTTGCGCGGAGCTTCGCTCAGGACGGAGGAGCACGACGCCCGACCACTACGCTGAGGGCAGGTCGCTTATGCGAGAGAACAGCGGTCAGTCGCAGACAGGGCTCACACGGTGAAACTGCAAACACCCACTTCCACGAAGAGCTCTTCCTCCGAGAAGGGCCGGAGCTCCTGGTCCCGAGCAGTGGCCAGAAAACTCGTCATCACCGATGTCCTCGTCATCGTGTTCTCGGTCTTCAGCAGTCAGTTCTTCTGGTTCGGAGTGGAGAGCCGAGAATTGTTCGTGGCCGGCCATCAGCCGGAGATCGCGGGCCTGCTCGCGAACTACTGGATCGTCTCCTCGATGATCGTGGTGCTGTGGGCCGCCCTGTTGAAGTTCTACGCCACACGCGAAGACCGTGTCCTCGGCGGAGAGGTGACGGAGTACAAGCGCATCCTCGATGCGACGCTCCTGCTGTTCGCCGTGATCACGTGCGTCGCCTACCTCGGCCAGATCGGCTTCGCCCGCGGGTACATCATCACCGCGCTCCCGCTCGGCCTCGTCCTGCTCTGGCTCGGACGCGGAGCCTGGAGGGTGTGGCTGCGGCAGCAGCGGAGCGCGGGCCGGTACTCCTCCTCCGTCGTCCTCGTCGGCTCGCCACGGAGCGTCGAGCACATCTACCGCGAGCTCGTCCGCGCCCCCGGGGCCGGGTATCTCGTTGTCGGCGTGTGCATCCCCGAGGATCTGGCCAGCGATCGGGTGAGCGGGTGGGGGGTGCCTGTCTTCGAGAACATCACGGTGGATGCGGTGCCGGGCATCCTGAACCGGACCGGCGCCGATACCGTCATCATCACGAGCAGCGACCACCTGCCACCCGAGCAGATCCGACAGTTGAGCTGGAGTCTCGAGCCGAGGCGCCAGCACCTGGTCATGGCGCCGAGCCTCACCGACATCAGCGGACCGAGGATCCACATGCGCCCGGTGGCGGGCCTTCCTCTCGTGCACATCGAGACACCTCGATTCGAGGGCAGCAAGCAGGCGCGCAAGCGTGCCCTCGACATCGTCGGATCGCTGAGCCTCATCGCCGTGCTGATGCCTCTCATCGCCTCGGTCGCACTGGCCGTCAAGCTGACGAGCTCGGGGCCCCTGTTCTATCGCCAGACGCGGATCGGCATCAACGGCAAGCCCTTCGGCATGATCAAGTTCCGCTCGATGGTGGTGAACGCTCATGATCAGCTCGCCGAGCTGCTCGCCGCTCAGGGAACGTCCGGAACACCACTGTTCAAGATCACCGACGACCCTCGCATCACACCGATCGGACGCTTCATGCGCAAGTACTCGATCGACGAGGTCCCTCAGCTCTTCAACGTGCTGAGAGGCGACATGTCGCTCGTCGGGCCGCGGCCGCAGGTGGCGGGAGAAGTCGAGCTCTACGACGAAGCCGCGCGCCGGCGCCTCAACGTCAAGCCGGGCATGACCGGGCTCTGGCAGGTCAGCGGGCGGTCGACGCTCTCCTGGGAGGACGCCATCCGACTGGATCTCTACTACGTGGAGAACTGGTCGTTCACCGGGGACCTCGCGCTGCTCGCGAGAACCGTGCAGGCCGTCGTCGCCCCCGGAGGCGGCGCCCACTGACGCATCGGGCCACCGCGCGAGCGGCCGGTCCTCACATCTCGGTGACGACCGCGTCGTCGATGCCGACCGTTCCCGCGGCGGGGTCGTTCAGGCCGACGGTCACGCGGAAATGCGACGCCCAGGACGGCGCCTGGCGATCCACGCCGGTCGCGGGTCTTACCCGGAACGGGAGTGCCGCGGCCATCGCCGCCATCGACTGCGTCGTCGAGGAGACGGGCTCCGAGCGGACGGTGACAGGGATGCCGCGGGCGTCACGACCGGAGACGGTGACGAAGGACTCCGAGACGATCATCGACCCGTTCGCAGCGGCCTGTCCGATGACGAGGTCGGCGGCGTAGACCTGCCCGGGTCTGCTGAGCACATCGAACGAGAGACTCGTCTGTCCGGTGCCTGTCTTCCGGACCAGGAGCCGCCCTGACGCGACGGCGAGCGTGGCCGACGGGCTCGCACTCCGAGAGGTGGCGTCCGGAGTGTCCAGGTACGCGTCCGCGACCGTGCCCAGATCGAAGGCTCCATCGACGAGCCGGTTCGCGGCGCGGTGGACGAGAACCGAGGTCGGCACGACGGAGGGCTCGTCCAGGATCGAGACGTCCGCCAACCGGACGAGGCCGGTCCCTCCGACGAGGTAGCCCGATGCCGGAGCGACGTTGCGGAAGGAGGTGCTCGTCACGACGATCCCGCCTCCCCAGCTCCTGTGAGCCGTCTCGAAGACTGTGGCCGCCGCCAGCGGGGCGGCGGCGGAGACCGTGCCGCCGTTGATGCTGATCCTGGCCGTCGTCGTCGCAGCGGTGGAGAACGCGCTGACCGTGCTCGCCGGGGTCAGGCGGACGGTCGCAGCGTGCAGCGTGACGGCACCCCCTGAAGCCTCGACCGCGCGATCGCATCCGCTGATGGCCAGCGACGTCGTGTGCAGTTCGCCACTGGTCGACGCGGAGGACAGTCCCGTCGTGCACGAGCGCACAGAACCGCCGACCATCGCGAGATTCGACCCTGGGGCAGTGCCGGCGACCAGGACGCCCGTGCCGCACTCCTCCACGGCCACGTGGAAGAGGCGCAGATGCTCGGCGCCGGGACCGAACCGGACACCCGTCTCGAATCCGATGATCTCCACTCCGTACAGTCCTGCGCCTCGGACGCCTGTCGCCGAGGACAGCTCGAGGCCGACGGATCCAGGAGCCGCTCGGCCGGGACCCGTGAGGCGCAGTCCGCGCAGGCTCACGCGCGTGTGCGGCGCATCGTCGGAGGCCTCGGAGGCGGTGAGGACGAGCGCAGATCCCGACACCGCCGTCGCATCGACATCGCCTCCGGCGAACTCCATCGACACACGCGAGAGGTCGATCGTCAAGGGTGCTGTCAGCACGACGGGCTCGGAGACGACGAGGAAGGACTCGGTCGTGAGGGCGTGAGCCGCGTCGAGAGCGGCCCGGAGCCGCTGCTCAGCAGTCGCTCCCGGGAACTCGGTCGAGTCCCGGAAGCCGTCCAGCCGTGCGTCCGGGAAGGCGTTGGCCGCTGTCGCCGGGGGGGCCGTCGCCACCGCCGTCACGGCGCCCGCGCCCGCTGCCGCCGTCAGGCTCAGTAGCGCCCGTCGTCCTCGATCCCGCGATGATGCTCCCATTCCCGAACAGTACGGAGGAAAGGCCGCCGTCACGACCGCCGTTCACACCCCCCGCACGGCGCACACTGCTGCACGATGTCTCACCTTCAGCGCGAGGGCAGCCTGTGGACCACGTCTGCTGTGCTCAGCTCCAGGAGGAAACTGAGCACGTCCTCCTCGAGGACCTCTCGGGGGACGCCGAACTCGTCGGCGAGCCCCGCGAGGATCTCGACGGTCGTGGACGGATGCTCGAGCCTTCTCCAGATCGCGTGCGCCGTGCCCTTCAGCACGAGGGGCACGGGAAACGGCGACAACAGGTTCAGCAGCACCGCCTGCGCGTCGTCCTCGACGAAGGCCAGCTGATCGGATCGCGCCCACACGGCGTGATCCAGAGCTCCCGGATCGACGGTGGTCACGAGTGGGTCGCATTCTCTCGGCGACGGCGTCGACGATCGGCGGCGAGCGAGCGCACGAGCCCGAGGAACGCCCGCAGATCTGACAACGACGGCCGATCGAAGCGGACCATCCCCGTCTCCGCAGCCCTCCGGCGCGCCCGGCGTGTGAGACCGATCACGGTCGTCAGCGCGGACACGATCAGCACGATGCGCCGCTTCCCTGTGGCCTCGACGAAGGCGAGCGCCCAGTGATAGCTGGACCGCCCCGTTCCGGCCACCCGCAGATCCCACAACCGGCGCTCGTGCACGGCCAGGTCGTCCGGCACGTCCAGCCCGAGGGCGTGGAGCACCGGGCGGAGGGGGTAGGCGCTGCGGGTGCTCTCGACGAGCAGGAGCAGCGCCTCCCGGTCCGATTCGCTCGCGCCCCTGAGGAACCCGATGACCGACTCGAGCTCGGACGTGCTCCGGGCAAGGAGGGGATCCTTCAGCGCGTGGAGCGCGACGACGACCGCGCCCGCGACCGGGGAGGGCACAGCGACCCTCCTGTGCGCGATCGTCACGGTCCGGTGCGACGTCCACAGCACGTCGAGGACTTCCTCCGGCTCTGCGAAGAATCCGGGGTAGCGGTCGTGCACGTCGATGTCGCAGGTCCACTGCGGATGGAACAGGGTCACGGAGTGCACCGGGTACGCGCGCGGGGCCGGGCGGTCGGGCCGGGGGATCCATCCGCGCTCGGCCAGCAGGTCGACGAGGCGCTGGACGTCCGCCGGGTGGACGAGCACGTCGACATCGCTGGACACGCGTCTCGTGCGGATGCCCTGTGCATGGGCGGTGGGCCCCTTGATGAACAGGGCGCGGAGCCCGTGCGTGGAGGAGAGGTGCGCGGTGAGGGCGTGTGCGAGGTGTACCGCATCATCGAGGGAGAGCTCGGTCGTCGCGGGTGCGGAGCTCACCGTCGATCCGACAACTGCCGGTGCCGACCGGTGGACGGCGCCGGACGCACCGCCATGGATCGCGACACCGCCGCTGCCCGTCGCTCCGAGTCGAGGCCGGACCGGGCGATCGAGGTCGTCGCCGGCAGCGGCTCGGAGGCGAGCGATGCGGCGTACGCCAGCGCGATCCACACGGTCAAGGCGGTCCACGCGGGGGCGGAGGCCAGAGCGACGGCGAGGAAGACCCCCAGACCCAGTGCCGTCCCGTTGCGCCGATATCCCCGCACGATCAGCATCACGAGGAGGACGGCGAAGAGGGCCAGGGCGATCACTCCGGTCTCGGCAGCGAGCTGGGCGTAGACGTTGTTCGCGAGACCGCGAGAGGCGCCGTTCGAGGTGAGCCCCGCCACCGCCTGGGAGTAGTCGGTCCTCCACACGCCGAACCGGCCGGGTCCGACTCCGAACAGCGGATTGTCCGCGGCCATGGTGAAGCCCGTGCTCGACGACTGGGATCGGACGTTCAGCGAGCGGGTGCCGACGTCGACGGCGCCTGTGCCCAGTCCGAGCTTCGAGAGCTGCGCGAGGACGAAGCGCTGCAGGGCGGGAACGAGCAGGACGATCACCGCGCCCAGCGCGCCGACGCTGAAGATCTGCACTCCCACTCCCCGCTGGGGGCGGAGCGTCGCCGTGAGGACCGCCGCAGAGACGGTCGCGATCAGTGCCGACGTCGACTGCGAGTAGACGAGGCAGGCGACGGCGGCGGCGATTCCGATGCGGTCGCGACGGCGCAGGCAGGCGAACAGCGCGATCCCGGCGAAGAAACCGAGGTAGTTCCCCTCGAGGAACGGGCCGTTCCTCGGCAGGCTGACGCCGAAGGTCGCCCCCATCTGAATCGTCGAGTTGAGGAGAGCGGGCAGCGGGACCCCGGCGAGGTGGAGGGCCAGCTGGATCGCGCAGAAGACGAAAGCGAGGCGGACGGCGATCGAGAGAGCCCGCTCCATGTCCTGGAATCCCAGTCGGTGGCCGACGTACCACCAGACCGCGAGGGCCAGCAGAGCGTATCCGCAGTAGAGGATCATGTCGTTGGTGAAGCCCAGGTCATAGCCGTAGGCGGCTGGAACCTCGGGTTGCTTGAACAGGAATGCCCAGATCGTCGCCAGAACGACCAGCGCACCGAGCCCCAGCACGATCTCCCGTCCCACCGGCGTGTACCGGTCCTTCTGGACGGTGATCACGGAGAAGCCGATGGCCAGGATGACGGCGATCTCGGTGATCTTCAGCGGAGAGCCGACCTGAATGGTGAGCGCCTGCTGGAACGGCATGAAGACGATGGCGAGGAACAGAAGCCGCTGGACGACATCCAGACGCGCCGCGCCCTCTCGCGTCGTCGCGGTCGCAGCGCCCCCTCGAGCCATCTCGCGCCTCATCTCCGACGTGATCGATCATCGATCGTCTCCTGCAGCAGCTCCGTTCAGCTCTGTAGGACTACAGACTAACCACGGTCCCGGTCCCCCGGAGGTGGTCCCCTTTCGACCTCATACCGTCGGCCGGGAGCACATAGGATCGCTCACGGAGTCATGCCGACGGACCGCGTGGTCGGTGAGGGATCCTGTCCGATGGTCATCGACAGGGACCGGAGCCTTCCACGGCTCGGCCAAGCCGGAAGGGCGCGAACGGTTGACAAGCGGATCCACACTCGCTGAGGACTGGCGCGAAGGCGAGCGCACGATCGTGCACGTGACGGAGAGCTTCGGCGCAGGTACCGCGTCGGCGATCAGCGACTACGTAGCGGCCACGCCCGCCTTCCAGCACAGGCTCGTGTATTCACCGCGGGAGGACTCTCCGGTACCGGAGAGCGCCTTCGCGTCGTTCGCAGGCGTGACGGCGCTGCCGACAGGGCACGTCGCCCGAGTCCGCGCTCTGCGAACGGTTCTGGCCGGAATGCCGGGCGCTGTCGTGCACGCGCACTCCAGCTTCGGCGGAGCGTACGCGCGCCTCGCGGTCCGGGCGGGCCGGCGACGTCCGATCGTCTACACGCCGCACTGCTACGGCTTCGAGCGCCGAGACCTCCCGCTGCCCGCCCGGGCGGCGTTCCGGGTCTTCGAGGGCGTCCTCGCCTTCAACACCACCGTGTTCGCCGCCTGCTCAGCTCGCGAGGCCCGTCTGAGCCGGTGGCCGTTCAGCCGGGCGGAGGTCGTGCACGTCCCCAACTCGGTGCCCGCCTCGCTCCCGCCCGCCACTCGCCCCGGCGGGCCGAGGCCTCTCCGCCTCGTCGGCGCCGGTCGGCTCTCGACGCACAAGGATCCCCGATTCTTCGCCGAGGCCGTGGAGGCCGTGCGCGCCGCCGGCCATTCCGTCGACGCGACGTGGATCGGCGGAGGCGAGGGGCGTCACCGCACCGCCCTCGACCAGGCCGGCGTCCACGTCACCGGCTGGCTCAGCCGCGACGAGGCGCTCCGCCGACTGGGCGATGCCGACGTGTACCTGCACAGCGCGCAGTGGGAGGGGATGCCGATGGCCGTTCTGGAGGCGCACGGCATGGGGCTGGCCCTCGTCGTGCGGGACATCCCCGCCTTCGATCGCCTCGGCCTGCCCCTGGTCGCGCACTCCCCCCACGATGTGGCGTCGTACTGGGGCGATCTGGAGGACCCGGCGGCCCGTTCCCGTCTCGTCGCCGCCGCCGAGCACGCCCTCGCCCTGAACACCGTGCAGCACCAGTCGCAGATGCTCGAGCGGCTCTACCTCGGCCTGCTGCCGACCGCCCCTCGGAGGAGGAAGCCATGACGACAGTGCTCGTCTCCGCCCGTGTCCTCGACAGACAGGTCGGCGGCAACACCCGCTACGCCCGCACCGTCTACAGCGGGCTCGCCGGACACGGCGTGCAGCACGTGCTGTCCCGACCTCCGATCGAGGGGGGCCGAGCCCGCAGCGCCGTCTACGGCGCCTATGAGGGACTCGTACTGCCGAGGCTCCGCCCCTCCGGGATCGACGTCCTCCACTTCCCCGCGGACACGGGGCCGCTGGTTCCGAGCCGCCTCCCGATCGTCGGCACGATCCACGGGCTGGCGACACTCCACGTGGACGATGTGCGCAGCCGGAGCTCCGACCGGTTGTGGCGCCTGCGCGTCGCGCGTCTCGCAGCACTCTCGACCACGATCATCACGGTCTCCGATTCCTCCGCCCGGGACATCGCGACTGTCGCACCCGACGCCGCCGGGAAGATCGTCACCATCCCGCACGGGATCGACCACGACACGTTCAACACCCGCTCCACCGACCAGGACTCCGTCGCGCTCGACGAGCTGGGGATCGACGGCCCGTACTTCCTCTACGCGGGCAACCTCGACCCCCGCAAGAACATCATCGAGCTGTGCCGAGCCGCCTCGAAGGTCTTCGACGAGACGGGGGTGCCGCTCCTGGTGTCCGGCGCTCCGGCGTGGGAGAGCGACGCGATCCTCGAGGCGGTCCGCGGAACCCGCGGCGTGCGCTACCTCGGCCGCGTACCGGATGAGGCGCTCGTCCCGCTGCTCCGGGGAGCGCTCGCCTTCTGCTTCCCCTCCACCTACGAGGGCTTCGGCTTCCCGGTCGTCGAGGCCATGGCGTGCGGCGTTCCCGTCATCTGCAGCGATCGCGGGTCGCTCGCCGAGGTGGCGGGCGGCGCGGCGCTGACGCTCACCGACATCGGCGCGACGGCGATCGCCGATCACATGCGCGAGATCGTCGCCGATCCGTCCCTCCGCAACGACCTGCGGAGCCGGGGTCTGATCAACGCTCGACGATTCCACTGGTCGGACTCCATCGCAGCGCATGCTCGCGTCTTCGAGGAGGCCGCGCGGTGAGGGTCACGATCGTCCACGCCTACAGCACCACCAACTCCGGCGACGGCCTGCTCGTCGAGGAGGCGCGGGAGCTGGTCCTCTCGGCCCTGCCGACGGCGGAGATCACGCTCGTCGCCCTCGATCCCGCGAGCTTCGACGAGGAGCTCTACGAGAGTGTCCTGCACCCCCTCACCGGCCGTGCCGGCAGCATCGGCAGCCTCGAGACGCTGCGACGCGGTGGGGTCGCGCTGCTCTCCGGCCGCCGGAGCGCCGGCTACGCCCGGGCGATCGCCGGGTCCGACCTCGTCGTCGGCGTGGGGGGCGGCTACCTCCGCACCAAGAATCCCGTCGAAGTCGTCAAGATGATGTGCACCAACTTCGTCCAGATGCCCCGGCGCAGCGACCGCGTTCCGTTCGTCTACCTTCCGCAGAGCATCGGGCCGCTCAATCTCGGGACCCGCCGTGTGATCGCGGCGCGACTGGCCCGCGCCGTCGGGGTCTTCGCCCGGGACGACCGCTCCGTCGAGGAGCTGTCCGGCCTCGCGAACGTGCACCGCGCTCCCGACATGGCCCTTCTGGGCCTCCCCGACGAGTTCGATCCGAGGACCGTCGTGCGGGCCGGAGCTCCCGGGCCCGTCGGGATCGTCGCCCGCGCGCTGTCCTCGAGCCGGTCGCGACGTGCCGCCTACGAGTCGCGGATCGACGCCCTCGCGCGCGATCCGGAGTCGGAGCTGCTCGCTCAAGCCACCGCTCGCGGCAACAACGATCCGCAGTTCTACGAGCGGCTCGGCCACGAAGGGCCATTCCGCCTGCTCCGCGACGCGGTCGGCAGCGGGGTCGCGGATCGGCCGGCGGTCGTGGTCTCGGTCCGGCTGCACGGCAGCATCCAGACCATCCGCAGCGGCGTTCCGAGTGTCCATCTGAGCTACGAGCGGAAGGGCTGGGGTGCCTACGACGACCTCGGGATCGACCGGTTCGTGCACAACGCCTTCGACGCCGATCTCTCGCTCATCCGCGACCAGATCGCTGAACTGCGGGAGGACCCGTCCGACTACTGGAGGCGCGTCGGAGACTCCGTGTCGGCGCTGCGGATGCAGCGAGGACGACTCGTCGACCTCCTCGTCGACGCCTCCGGACCGGTCGGGCGCCCGTGAAGATCGTCTTCGCGAGCCACACCGCCGAGGTCGGGGTCTTCCGAGTGGGGAGCCACCACCTGGCTCGCGAGCTCTCGCGCCTCGGGAACACGGTGACGCACGTCTCGACGCCGTCCTCGCTCCTGCACGCGGGGCGCCTGCGGGACGCCACCGTGCGGGCCCGCTTCGGTCTTGCGCTGCGAGGTCCACGCACGGACGCGGCGGGCGTCGTGCACGCCGAACCGCTCACCGTCGCCCCACTGGGATCGCTCCCGGCGCGGATGCGGACGCCGTCTCTGCGGGTGCCGCTGCGGCCCTGGCGGGCGCCCAGTGGGGCGATGCGTCCTGATGTCCTCATCGTCGACCAGCCCCTGATGGGCGTGCCGCTCCTCGAGCTCCTGCAGCCGAAGCGTGTCGTCTACCGGCCCACGGACGCTCATTTCGAACCGGGGATGCGGGCGGCGGAGATCGAGCTCCTCGAGCGGGCGGACGCTCTCGTCGCCACGTCGGAGCCGGTGCTGCGCGCGGTCTCCGAGGGAGTGGCCGCGCCGGAGCGCACGCTGGTCCTCGAGAACGGAGTCGAGTACGAGCGGTTCCACGGTCTCGGTGCCGAGCGTGCGGGAGTCGTCTACCTCGGGGCGCTCGACCGCCGCTTCGACTGGGGAGGAGTCCGGATGCTCGCCTCGGCGTTCCCTGACGTCCCCTTCCGACTCGCCGGTCCGCTCCCGAAGAACGTGGAGACGCTGCCCGCGAACGTGGAGCTGCTCGGCGCCGTGCCCTACTCCCGGGCGCCCGCGCTGCTGAAGAGCGCCCGCGTCGGGCTGCTCCCGCTCTCGGACGACCCGGGCAACGCGGGTCGCAGCCCGATGAAGTACTTCGAGTACCTCGCCGCCGGCCTCAGGATCGTCTCGTCCGCCTCCCCTGCACTGCGAGCCCGCTCCGCCCCCGGCGTCTGGCTCTACGACGACCCTGCGGGCGCAGAGAACGGGCTGCGGTCCGCGCTGGAGGCTGCGGCGTCGGGACCCAACCGGGAGGGCTCGGTCTACGCGGAGCAGTACGGCTGGCACCGTCGCGCCGCCGACCTCGCACAGCTGCTCGACGCGGTGCTGGCGGCACCGCGCCGAGTGCGGCGCTGACGGCCCGTCCTCAGCGCCGCCAGCGGTCGATCGGGAAGGCGTCCAGCAGGGGCGCCGGATCCCACGCAGCCAGCGGGCGTCTAGGAGTGCAGCCGGATCCGCGTCGCGTGAGCCGCGGCGGAGTCGAGATCATCGAAGAGGGTGTACTCCGACCCGGTCCGTCCTGTCCCCTCGAAGTAGTCCTGGTACGTGAACGGCGGCTCGGCGCTGAACGCCTCATTCGACTCCCTGCGGCTCGGTCATCGATTCAGCTCGGAATGCCGGAGGAAGCGGGGGTCTGCGCGGAGGCGAGCGAGCGTCGCCGCTCTCCTCCCCTTCCCGCCTCGTCCTCGACCTCGGCCTGCAGCGACGAGCGCCTCGTACACGGCGCCGTGCAGCGCTCCCACGAGGGAACGCTCGCGCTTGGACAGGTCGGGTCGCTCCCTCTCTCCGTGCCGGCGCGCTCGCTCGAGGCCCGCCTCCAACGCCGCCGGCGACACGAGGCCGTCGAACAGCTCCACCCAGCCGCTCCCGACCTCCGCGGCGAGGGCCCGCGTCGATCCGGTCGCCGGGACCAGGATCGTCTTCCGCGCGCCGAGGGCGAGCAGCGCGGCTCCGGAGTTGTAGAGGTACTTGTACGGCAGGGTGACGAGGTCCGCGCCTGCCAGGAGCTCGTCCAGCTCGGCGTCGTCGATGTGGCCGAGCCGCAGGTGGACGCGACCGTCGGCTCCGACCGCTCTGCGCACCTCGTCGGCGTACTCGGGGACAGCGGCCGCGCCGGCGATGACGAGTTCGCCGTCGGTGAGTGCGCTGAAGGCCGCGATCAGCTCCTCGAGTCCCTTGTAGGGCCGGATCTGCCCGAAGAACAGGATGCGCCGACCCGCTTCACGGGGGCCCGGGACAGAGGCCGACTCCGGATAGGCGCCGTGCAGGACGACGACTCCCCGGTCCAGGTCGTTCTCGTCGGACTCGTTCAGATAGATGCGGACGTCCGTGAGCCGGTCCAGCCAGCGCGCGAGGAGAGTCTCGACGGCACTGCCCGATTCGTGCGGTCGGAGGTTGTGCATCGTCACGACGACCGGCGTCCCCGACGCGAGCAGCCGGGCGATGAGCCCGAAGGCGAGGGCGGACTTCAGCCAGCGGCGCGGACCGCGCGGGGCACGGAAGAGGTACTCCGGCCAGTGCACGTGGAAGACGTCGTAGCGCCCGAGAAGGGCACGTCGCCAGGTGAACGCGACCGGTTCCACCGACGCCGGGAACGAACCGACGAGCAGCTCGATGTAGGGGTTGCTCGAGCCGGAGAAGTCCTTCACGGAGAAGAGCGCCCGGATCATTCGCGTGCTTCTCCTTCGTTCGTCTCTTCGGCGGACCGCCCCGGGCACCACGAGACGACATGGGAGAGGGCACCACGGCCTGTGATCGGACCGCGACACGCCCGCTTCGGCGACGGAGCGGACGACCTCGGCCGGCGAGGGATGGTCTGACGCTACCAGTCGGGTTTCTCGAGGTCCGTCACCCGCCGCCCCCGTCAGAGTTCGGTGATGACGATCTCCGAGAAGCGAGTCACTCCTGCTGTCACCGATCCGAAGGTGAACCGCAGCCGGAAGTGCGTCGCCCACGCAGGAGCGACCCGGTTCCAGGTCGTCTGCTGATAGGTCTTGCGGAAGGGAGCCTGCGCGTTCGCGCCGGCGAGGTCGAGATTCGACACCGGGCGAGCGCTGCTCCGAGCGACGATCGGGATCCCCGACGAGGACACGCCGGTCACGGCGACGAAGGATTCGGACACGTACATCGTGCCCGTCGACGTGGATCCCGCGATGGTGAAGTCGACGCCGTACAGCAGCCCCGCTGTGACGGGGACGTCGATGGAGACCGCCGGACCGGGACCGCCGGCCACTCGGGTCATCAGCAGCTGGTTGCCGCTGGTGGTCAGCGTCATGGACGGGCTGGTGGTGCGGCTCGTCGCGTCGGCGCCGTTGAGGAACGCGTCGACGGGCGCTGCGAGAGAGAAGTTCCCGTCGACGAGCTTGTTCGCCGCCTTCGAATGCAGAATCGACCCCTGCCCCGAACCGCTGCCGTTCCCGTCCGAGGTGACGTGCTGGCTGATACGGACCTTCGCAGTGCCACCGGCGAGATATCCCGATTTCATCTGCGTATTGAACATCGACAGTTGATGGACCTGGATTCCGCCGCCCCACCCTCCTGCAGTGGTCTCGAAGAGGTAGTTGGCCACCGGGACCTGATGGAAGAAGAGGTGTCCGCCTGAGATCGAGATCTGCGCAGCTGTACTCGACCCGGTGACGAACTGCGAGAGCGTGGAGTTCGCGCCGCTCTCGTTGATCTCGATATGCGGCTGGTGCAGGATCACCCGACCCGCGTCGACCTTCACGGCCTGCACGCAGAAGTCGATCGACGTCGAGACGAAGTGCAGCTCGCCGTTCGGGTTGGCGTTGTAGACGCCGAGGGTGCTGGTGCCGATACCACCGCCGATGAACTTGATGTTCTCGCCGTAGTTGACTCTGCCTGCGGGCATGGAAACGGCCGTCCTGCAGCGGAAGATGTGGAAGTTGTAGAAGCTGATCAGGAACGCATCGTTCTCGAAGGACACGCCGGTCCCGAAGCCCGAGATCTCCAGGCCCCAGAGTCCGAGCCCGCGCGTGGTGGCGGCAGTCGTGCTGTCGGTGTTGAACAGGATTCCGGTGCTGGCCGTCGCGGACGCTCCCGGCCCCAGCAGACGGAGTCCGGTGATCGCCGCCCTGTTGTTGGGGTAGCCGGACGTGGCACTGCCGATCACCGTGAGAGCAGGACCGCTGGTGATGGCGGTCGCATTCAGCGGACCGCAGGTGAACTCGAGCGAGATGTACGAGGAGTCGATCACGAGGGTGCGCGTGATCTTGAAGCTCTTCGAGATCGTCAACGTGACCTCTTGGCGAGCGGCGACGAAATAGTCGATCGCGGCGCGGAGCTTGTCCTCGTCAGTGGTCCCGGCGAATTCGAGGTAGTTGTGGATTCCGTTGACGCGGGTCGCAGGTATAGTCTCGTCCGCGGCTTCCGCGGCGGGTGCGGCGACGACGGCGGCCGCGGCCGCGGCTCCTCCGTAGCGGAGGAACGTGCGGCGGGATCCGGGTCCTGTTTCGAGAGTCGTCGTCATCTCCTCATGCTCGGATCATCCCGCCATCGGCTGTCGACGGCCACACCCCCCGACCGCGGAGGGAAGCAGAGGAGACTCTGTCGTTTTCCTGGAACGACGACGCGGATCCATGGTTCCGCCCCTAGAAGGGGGGCCCAAGGGGCGGATCCTTCTTCACGAGCGGCCGCTCTCACAGGATTGCAGGATCAGCAGCTTGCCGAACGCCAGCACCTGATAGACCACCGCCAGAGTCCACTCGCTCACCCGCCGCGGCTCGTCGACCGAGCCGACCGAGAACGGTGTGCGCAGGCAGCGAGACGCGATCGTGCGGACCCGGGTCACATGCGGAGTGGAGGTCATCAGTGCCACCGAGGTCCAGTCGTACTCCGAGGAGAGCGTGTTCAGCTCGGAGATCTCACCGCCCGTAGTGAACGGGGAGGGAGTGAAGCAGACGACTCTGACCTCCTCGCCGGCATCGCATTCGGCTCGGGCGAACGAACCGTTCTCCAGGCGCGGAGTCGAGAGCACGAGGGTGACATCCCGGTGCTCCTCGAGCAGAGCGAGCGCACGGCCGACCCTGCGATCAGTAGCAGGACCCAGCACCACGAGCGCATCGGCTCCCCCCACGGGATCGAGAACGGGGCGGACGAAGAGGGGCACCGCCACCGCGGCGAGCAGTGCGACGGCGAGGAGGACGGCGAGCCACGTGCGCCAGAGGATCCGCAGTGAGCGTGCGGCGGATCGATTCGGGACGACTCGTCGGAGGATCGTGCCGACCAGCGCCCCGACCGCCGTGCCCGCGAGAACCGAGAGGAGGCCGTACAGCACGCCACCGACCGACGGCGGAGTGACGATCATCTCGACGGTCGACGCCCCCTCGAGCAGCGCGAGCACTCCGAGTGCGGGGACGAAGGGGCGACGGCTGCTCGAGGCCACCAGCGCGGCTGCCGCCGCTGCAGCCGGTGAGGCGAGAGCGCAGACTGCGATCCCTTCTCCACCCAGGGCGTGGACGAGACCAGTCGGATCATGGGAGCGGGCGATCCGGACGAACTGCCGCGAGGAGTCCGATCCGAAGGGATCGGCGCAGACGAGCAGGAGCAGAAAGGCGAGGACCGCCGTGGTCCCGGCGACCCGCAGGCGCCACCGGCTCACCGGAGCCTCCCCGGCCGACCGTGTCACGCCCAGCAGCCCGCCTCCGCGGACGCGAGGCGATCGCGCTCGCGTGCGCGCCTGAGGACGGGAAGGACGGGGAGGTCCGAGAAGAGCGTCACAGGAGCGAACACTACCCAGGGGAAGGGACGAGGAGGACCTGAGCGGTCGGGCTTCCGCCGGATCCTCGCCGGCGGGTGGCACGCCGACAGGAGACGATGCGCAGGACTGCGGGTGGACGGGATCGCGACTCCGCCTCAAGCCCTCCGGGTCGGCCTCCGAGCCCGACGCCCCCGGGACCGCGTCCCCGGCGCCGCCTAGTCGTTGCCGAGGATGACGATGGCGGCAGTGGGGGGAAGCGCGTCCTCGTGATAGCGCTCGATCTCGTCGATGGCGGCGGGATCGGCCTGCTGAAGGAAATGGGTGAGTCGCGCGACCTCCTCCGTCTCGCCGATCGAGTCGGCGGCGCGGCGGAGGGCGTAGAGGGCGAGGAGGAAACCGCGGTTGGGTCCGTGGCGCCACGGGATGGGACCCTGGCCGCGCCAGCCGGCGGATCGCAGGAGGTCCAGACCGCGGTGGTAGCCGACGCGGGCGTAGGCGTAGGAGGGGAGGGCCGCGTCGATGCCCCAGACGCTGTCGGCGAGCAGTGCCCAGGCCAGCGGGGAGCGCGGGTGGGCGGCGGCGAGGGCGGCGAATTCGACGGCTCCCGGGTTCGCGTGCTTCGCGAGGGCCGCGGTGACCGCGGGCTCGTCGGGGAGGAGGGTCGGTTCGGGGCCCAGCAGGTTCTCGCCACTCATGCCTCCCAGGCTATCCCGCTCGCGGCTGTGCGGGTCCGGGGTCCGGCCGTCCGGCGCACGACGGTCGTCCCTCCACAGGGGCGTCAGCGGAGGGAGCCGGCCGGTTCGCCGGTCGTCGCCGTCGTGCGCGGGGGTGCCGCCGATAGCATCGACCCATGGCGACGAACCGCAGTGAAGTCGAGGCCTGGCTCACGGACATGGACGGCGTGCTGGTGCACGAGAACAAGGCGCTCCCCGGCGCGCCCGAGCTGATCCAGGAGTGGACCGATTCGGGTACGCCGTTCCTGGTGCTGACGAACAACTCGATCTTCACGCCGCGGGATCTGGCGGCGCGGCTGCGCGGGTCGGGGCTGCACGTGCCGGAGGAGCGGATCTGGACGAGCGCTCTGGCGACGGCGGACTTCTGCGCGTCGCAGAAGCCGGGCGGGAGCGCGTTCGTGATCGGCGAGGCGGGGATCACCACCGCGCTGCACGAGGCGGGCTTCATCATGACGGAGACGGCGCCGGACTACGTGGTCGTGGGCGAGACCCGCAATTACAGCTTCGAGGCGATCACGAAGGCGATCCGCCTGATCGTCGCGGGTGCGCGCTTCATCGTCACCAATCCCGATGCGACGGGGCCGAGCGCCGAGGGCGTGCTCCCGGCGACGGGGGCGATCGCGGCGCTCATCACGAAGGCGACGGGCAAGGATCCGTACGTCGTCGGCAAGCCGAACCCGATGATGTTCCGCTCGGCGATGAACAAGATCGGCGCGCACAGCGAGAACACCGGGATGATCGGCGACCGGATGGACACCGACATCGTCGCGGGCATCGAGGCGGGCCTGCACACCGTGCTGGTGCTGACGGGGATCAGCGACGAGGCCGAGATCGAGCGCTATCCGTTCCGCCCGGACGAGGTGCTGAGCGGGGTGCACGAGCTCCTGTCGTCGGAGCCGCTGGAGTCGGAGTTCCCGCCGGATTCAGCGGTCTGAGTCCCGGCAGCGGGCCGGGCGCCGGTTCCTGACACGGCACCGCGGCTCGCGGGGGTCAGAAGCGGACGTGCTGCAGCACCCAGGCGTGCATCGCGACGGCTGCCGCCGCCGAGGCGTTGATCGACCGGGTCGAGCCGAACTGCGTGATCTCGAGCACGGCCTCCGAGGCGGCGATCGCCTCCTCCGAGAGGCCGGGTCCCTCCTGCCCGAACAGCAGGAGGCAGCGCTCGGGGAGCCGGTAGGTCTCGAGCGGCACGCAGCCGGGGACGTTGTCGACGGCGAGGAGGGGCACGTCCGCCTCCGCGGCCCACTGCACGAGGTCGGCCACCGTCTCGTGGTGCTGGACGTGCTGGTAGCGGTCGGTGACCATCGCGCCGCGCTTGTTCCACCGCCGCCGGCCGACGATGTGGACGCCCTCCGCGCCGAACGCGTTCGCGCTGCGGACGATCGAGCCGATGTTCATGTCGTGCTGCCAGTTCTCGATCGCGACGTGGAACGGGTGCCGCGTGCGGTCGAGCTCCGCGACGATCGCGTCCATCCGCCAGTAGCGGAAGCGGTCGACCACGTTGCGCGCGTCGCCACGCTCCAGCAGCTCCGGGTCGAGGCGGTCGTCCTCGGGCCGCTCGCCCTGCCAGGGGCCGACGCCGTTCGTGGTGAGCTCCACGGAGGCGGTGGGTCCGGTCGCGGGGGTCGCCTCGTTCTCCTGCACGACGAGCGATCCTACTGGGCGCTCCGCGGCTCGGCCGGGTGCACCGGGCCGGTGCCCGGCGGCGTCCTCCGAGGCCCGAGCGACGGCGCGCGTCAGGCCGCGGGGGTGCCGGCGAGGGAGCCGGTCAGCTCGCCGCCGCCCGCCCGGTCGACGAAGCAGTAGTAGCTGCGCTCGCCCGCGTCCCACTGCTCCTGGGTGACGGGGAACGCACCGGCGACCTGCACGTCGCCGTAGGTCTCGGCCGCGGCGACGTCCACGACGCCCTGCGCCTGGCAGAGCGAGGAGACGGTGACGGCCAGGGCGTCCTGGCCGGGGAACACCGCGTCTGTCAGCTCCGCGGTGGCGACGAGCTGGGCGGAGTGGGCCCCCGCGCAGTCCACGACGGTGAACTCCTCCGCCCAGACGGAGTCGAAGGGCTCGACGCACTCGCCGCCGAGGAGCGCGCTCCAGGCCCAGGTGCCGACGGGTAGCGGTCCGACGGTCGGGAGGGTCGCGGTCGGCGTGGGCGAGGGGGTCGGCTCCGCCGTGGGCGTCTCGCTGACGACCGGGACGGCCTGCGGCTCTGCTCGGCCGCCGGCGCTCCCGACGGCGATGCCGATCGCGAAGAGCCCGGCGAGGAGGATCACCGCACCCGCCGCGATCAGGCCGATCAGGAGCCGGCGTCGGCTGAGCGTGCGCCACGCGGGCGCTGCGGCGGGCGCCGAGTCGCGTTCGCGGCTCTCGGGTCGGGACCGGGCGGAGCGGCGCTTCCGCGGCGGAGCGGCGTTGACGTGGGCGGCCGCGGGAGCGGTGCGGAAGGGCGCGGGCTCGGCGCGGTCGGCGGGCTCGGCGGCCGGCTCGAGGTTCCACGAGTAGGCGCCGGCGGTCTCGCGCCACAGCTCCTCGTCGCCGCCGTCCTCGTCGGGCTCGTCCTGCGGAGCGACGACCTGCTCCCACACGGGCGGCTGGTCCCAGTCCCCGCGCGGGTCGGGCCACTCGTAGACGGCGGGCGGAGTCGGCTCGCGCGGAGTCGGCGGGGTCGCGCCGACCGGGCGTCCGTCAGCGGGGTAGAGGGCGCCGGAGCGGTCCGCCGGGTCGACGTCGGTCGAGGATCCGGCATCGGGCTCGTCGTCCGGCCGGTGGGCGCTGCGCAGTCCGGCGGGGGCGGTCGGCAGGTCGGCGGGAGGGTCGGTGTGCGGCAGGACCGGGCGCACGGAGTCCGCCCCGCGGCGGTGCACCTCGGTGCGGCCGGCATCGGCGGAGGCGTCGGAGCCGGAGCCGGAGCCGTCGGCATCGTCGTCGAGGAGGGGAGCGAAGAACGCGTCGAAGGCGTCCTCGTCGGACACGTCCGCGTCGGAGGCACTCGTGTCGCCGGCAGTCGTCCCACCGGCACCCGCCTCGCGGACACCCGTCTCGCGGACACTCGCCTCGCGGGCACCCGTCTCGGGCGCTACCGTGGCGCGGGCTCCCGCGTCGGGGGCTCCCGTGTCGCCGCCCGGAGAGCTCCGTCCCTCGGCGGGGACGCCGTCGCGGTCGGAGGAGCGCTCCGGCTCCGCGACCGTTCCGCGGTCGGCGTCGGCGTCCTGCTCCTCCACCCCAGCCGAGTCGTCCGCGGGGTTCGGGAGGTCGCCGCCGGCCTCCTCGGCGGCGGGCGTCGCGCTCAGCACGGGCTCCCCCGGCCACAGGCCGACCGGAGCGGCAGGGGCACGGCGCGGCGCCGCGTCGGAGTTGCTGTCGCTGTCGCTGTCGCTGTTGCTGTCGCGGTCGCGGTCGCTCGACGACGGTCCGGCCGCGTCGGCGGAGGAGGCCGACTCGCTCGCAACCCTCCGCTCCTCCGCTGACGCGTGGGCCTCGTCGGCTGCGGACTCAGCAGGACCGGACGTCCGCTCCGCGCGCGACTCCTCCACGGGAGGGACGGGGCGGGGCGAGTCGAAGATGCTCTTCAGGCGGCCGCCGCTGAGCTGCTGGAGCAGCCACTCGCTGCTGCCGACGGGACGCTCCGGCTCGGGTCGCTCCGGCTCGGCACGCTCCGGCTCGGCACGCTCCGGCTCGGAGGCCTCCGATCCGGCAGGCTCCGGCTCGCGGCCCTCGGACCCGCGGCGCTCCGGCTCCGGGTGCTCGCCGCCTCCCGGGCCCCCGCCGCGTCCCCCCTCGTCGACCATCAGCTCAGGCCGAGGTCGGCCAGACCGATCGCGGCGAAGTACGGGTAGCCGGCGTCCTCGATGATCTCGCGGGCACCGGTCGCGCGGTCGACGACGACGGCGACTCCTGCGATCTCGGCGCCGACCTTGAGCAGGGCCTCGATCGCCTTCAGCGGCGAGCCGCCGGTGGTGGACGTGTCCTCGACGACGACGACGCGCTTGCCCTCGAGGTCGGGGCCCTCGACCTGCCGGCCGCGGCCGTGGTCCTTGGGCTCCTTGCGCACGACGAACGCGTCGTAGGCGAGACCGCGGGCGGCGCCCTGATGGAGGATCGCGGCGGCGATCGGGTCGGCTCCCATGGTGAGGCCGCCGACGGCGTCGACGCGCTCGAGCGGCGCGATGAGGTCGAGCATGACCTGCCCGATCAGCGGCGCGACCCGGTGGTCGAGGCTCACGCGGCGCAGGTCGACGTAGTACGACGCCTTCTTGCCGCTCGTGAGGGTGAAGTCCCCGTGGAAGACGGCGTCGGAGCCGATGTACTCGATGAGCTGCTGGCGTGCGTCGGTCACGCGCCTACTCTACGGGGCGACCCCTCCCCCGCTCGGGAGCGCGCCCGCTGCGGCGTGCTCGCCCGCCTCGTCGCCTCCTCCGCGGAACTGCGTCATGTAGAGCTCGTAGTAGGCGCCGCGCTGCTTCAGGAGCGCCTCGTGCGCGCCCTGCTCGACGATCCGGCCCGACTCCATCACCAGGATGGTGTCGGCGTCGCGGATCGTGGAGAGCCGGTGCGCGATGACGAACGAGGTCCGGTCGGTGCGCAGCGCGTTCATCGCGTGCTGCACGAGCAGCTCCGTGCGGGTGTCGACCGAGGAGGTGGCCTCGTCGAGGATCAGCAGCGACGGGTTCGCGAGGAACGCGCGCGCGATCGTGATCAGCTGCCGCTCGCCCGCCGAGACGCTGCCGCCGTCGGCGTCCAGCACCGTGTCGTAGCCGTCGGGCAGCTGGCGCACGAAGCGGTCGACCATGGTGGCCTTCGCCGCGTCGACGATCTCCTCGTCGGTCGCGTCCAGGCGCCCGTAGCGGATGTTCTCGCGGATGGTGCCCTGGAAGAGCCACGCGTCCTGCAGCACCATGCCCACGCGCGAGCGCAGATCGCCGCGCGCGAGGCTCGTGATGTCGACGCCGTCGAGCAGGATGCGCCCTCCGGTGAGCTCGTAGAAGCGCATGACCAGGTTGACCAGCGTGGTCTTCCCCGCCCCGGTCGGACCGACGATGGCGACCGTCTGCCCGGGCTGCGCGGAGAAGGTCAGGTCCTCGATCAGCGGCTGCTCCGGGTCGTACGAGAACGAGACGCCCTCGAACTCCACGTGGCCGTCGGTGCGCTGCGGGAGCGACGCGGTCGCCGTCTCCGGCTCCTGCTCCTCGGCGTCGAGCAGCTCGAACGTGCGCTCGGCCGAGGCGACGCCGGACTGCAGCATGTTCGCCATGCTCGCCAGCTGGGTCACCGGCTGGGTGAACTCGCGCGAGTACTGGATGAACGCGGTCGCGTCGCCGAGCGTCAGCTGACCGGAGGCGACCCGCAGGCCGCCGACCACGGCGATGAGCACGTAGGAGAGGTAGGAGACGAAGGTCATCGCGGGCATGATCATGCCCGAGACGAACTGGGCGCCGAACGAGGCGGTGTAGAGGCTGTCGTTGCGGCGGTCGAACTCCTCGAGCATCTCGCGGTCGCGGCCGAAGGCGCGGACGATCTCGAGCCCGGAGAAGGTCTCCTCGATGTGGCCGTTGAGCGCGCCCGTGTTCTTCCACTGGGCGGCGAAGAGCTTCTGGGAGCGGGCGCCGATCACGCCTGCGATCACGCCCGAGAGCGGGATCGAGATCAGCGCGATCAGCGCGAGCTGCCACGAGACGATGAACATCATCGCGGCGATGCCGATGATGGTGAGCACCGACTGCACCAGCTGCGAGAAGGCCTGCTGCAGCGCCGTCTGGATGTTGTCGACGTCGTTCGTGACGCGCGACATCACGTCGCCGCGCTGCCGGGTGTCGAAGAAGCGCAGCGGGAGGCGGTTGAGCTTCGCCTCGATGTCCTGGCGGAGGTCGAAGACCACCCGCATCACGAGGCCGTTGAGGATGTAGCCCTGTGCCCACATGAGCACCGACGCGACGACGTACATCAGCAGCACGATGATGATCAGGCGGCCGAGGACCACGAAGTCGATGCCCGCGCCGGGCACGATGTCGGTCTTGGCCAGCATGTCGGCGAAGGTGCCGTTGCCCGAGGCGCGCTGCTGCTCGATGATCTGCTCGAGCGGGACGCCGGCGGGCAGCTGCGAGCCGATCACGCCGTTGAAGATCGTGTCCATCGCCTGCCCGAGGATCTTGGGCGCGATGACGGTGAGGACGACCGACAGCGAGACCAGGGCGACCACGAGGACCATCCGAGCGCGCTCGGGGCCGAGCAGCGAGAAGAGGCGCTTGGCCGAGGGCCAGAAGTTCTGCGCCTTGCGGGCGGGCGGCCCGTCCCCGAACATGCCGCCGTCGCCCTCGCCGGGCTCGAACTCGGGCTCGGGCTCAGGGGACGTCGTCTCCTCGGGGACGGTGGTGTCGCGTGTGCGCGCCATCTCAGGACACTCCTTCGACGCTCAGCTGGGATTCGACGATCTCGCGGTAGGTCGCGTTCGTCTCGAGGAGCTCGTCGTGCGTGCCGCGGCCGACGACGCGGCCCGCGTCGAGCACGACGATCTGGTCGGCGTGGCGGATGGTCGACACCCGCTGGGCCACGATGATCACGGTCGCGTCGGTGGTGGCGTCGGCCAGCGACTCCCGCAGCCGCGCATCGGTCGCGACGTCGAGCGCCGAGAACGAGTCGTCGAACAGGTAGACCCGCGGCTTCGCGACGAGGGCGCGCGCGATGCAGAGCCGCTGGCGCTGCCCGCCGGAGACGTTGGTGCCGCCCTGCGAGACCGGCTCGTCGAGCCCGTGCTCCTTGCTCCGCACGAAGTCCTCGCCCTGGGCGATGCGCAGCGCCTCCCACAGCTCGGCGTCCGTCGCGTCGGGGCGGCCGAAGCGCAGGTTCGAGGCGATCGTCCCCGAGAAGAGGTAGGGGCGCTGTGGCACGAGCCCGATCACCTCGGCGAGCTGCGCCCGGTCGAGGGAGGAGACGGGCACGCCGTCGATCGTGACGGTGCCCTCCTGCGGGTCGAACAGGCGCGGCACGAGGCCGAGCAGGGTGGTCTTGCCGGCGCCGGTGGAGCCGACGACGGCCGTGGTGCGGCCCGGCTCCGCGACGATGTCGATGCCCGAGAGCACGGGGCGCTCGGCGCCCGGGTAGCCGAAGACGACCCCGGAGAACTCGACGCGGCCGCGCGCGGGCGTCGGGACTCCGCCCTGGGGCGTGGTGAGGCTGGTGCGGGCGTCGAGCACCTGCTGGATCCGCTCGGCGCAGACGACCGCGCGCGGGATCATCATCACCATGAAGACGCCCATCATCACGGCGGTGAGGATCTGGAGGAGGTACTGCAGGAACGCGGTGAGCGAGCCCACCTGCATCTGACCTGCGTCGACCCGCTGCCCGCCGAACCACAGCACGGCCGCGGTGGCCAGGTGCAGGATCATCATGATCGCGGGGAACATCAGCACGAAGATGTTGCCGACCTTGATCGACACCTCGGTGATCGCCGCGTTGGCCTTGCGGTACCGCTCGGACTCGAACGGCTCGCGCACGAAGGCGCGCACCACGCGGATGCCCGTGATCTGCTCGCGCAGCACGCTGTTGATCCCGTCGATCCGGTCCTGCATGAGGCGGAACAGCGGCAGCAGCAGGAACACCAGGAAGCCGACCACGACGAACAGCAGCGGCACCGACACCCAGACCAGCCAGGAGAGGCCGGCGTCCTCGCGCAGGGCGAAGACGATGCCGCCGACGCACATGATCGGCGCGGAGACCATGAAGTTGAGGGTCATCAGCACGAGCATCTGCACCTGCTGCACGTCGTTCGTGCCGCGGGTGATCAGGGTGGCCGTGCCGAAGCCGCCGACCTCGAGCCCGCTGAGCGAGTCGACGCGGCGGTAGACGTCGCGGCGCAGGTCGCGGCCGACGGACATGGCGGTGCGGGCGCCGAAGTAGACGGCTCCGATCGCCGCGGCGACCTGCACGACGCAGACGCCGAGCATGGTCATGCCGGTGCCCCAGATGAAGTCGGTGTCGCCGCGGCCGATGCCCTGGTCGATGATCTCGGCGTTGAGGCTCGGCAGGTAGAGCGCGGCGAGCGTCGCGACGAGCTGCAGCACGACGACGGCGGCCACCCAGCGCGCGTAGGGCTTCGCGTAGGCGGAGGCGAGGCGGAGCAGGATCATGGGTCCTCCGGAGGGGCGGAGCAGGAGCGGGAGGGGAGTGGACCGGGCTGGGGAGCGCGGAGCGCCGGGGAGCCCGTCGGGCCCGCACGGCGCGGGCGGCGGCGGCGTCCGGACGGCACAACGAACGGCCGGTCGGGACGGCGCTAGACAACCATCGACCACCGACACCGGTTCCGCAATCCGCCGAGGGGATGACTCCCCCGGCCCGCGGCCGCCGGGACGCGCGGAGGACGCGCAGGAGACGTGTCGGCGGCGGCTCCTACACTTCCAGGATGCGCATCGCCACCTGGAACGTGAACTCCATCCGGGCCCGCACCGGCCGCGTCGTCGACTGGCTCGTGCGCGAGGACGTGGACGTCCTCGCCATGCAGGAGCTCAAGTGCAAGCCCGAGCAGTTCCCGCACGAGGCCTTCGCCGACGCCGGCTACCACGTCGAGATGGTCGGGCTCAGCCAGTGGAACGGCGTCGGCATCGCCTCGCGCCTGCCGATGGACGACGTGCAGATCGGCTTCCCGGGCATGCCCGGCTTCGCGAAGGAGGCGGCGGCCGACGGCTCCTTCCCGCTCGAGGCCCGCGCGATCGGCGCCACGGTCGACGGCGTGCGCGTCTGGAGCCTCTACGTCCCGAACGGCCGCGCGGTCGACGACCCGCACTACCTCTACAAGCTCGAGTGGCTCGCGGCCCTCGAGGCGAGCACCCGCGAGTGGCTGGCCGCCGAGCCCGACCTGCCGCTCGCTCTGGTCGGCGACTGGAACGTCGCGCCGCTCGACAGCGACGTGGGCGACCCGAGCCTCGGCCCCGGATCCACGCACGTCTCGATCCCCGAGCGCGCCGCCTTCGCCGCCTTCGAGGACGCGGGCCTGCGCGACGTCGTCCGCCCGCTCGTGCCCGAGGGCTACACCTACTGGGACTACAAGCAGCTCCGCTTCCCGCGCAACGAGGGGCTGCGGATCGACTTCGTGCTCGGCTCCCCCGCGTTCGGCGAGCTCGTCACCGGCGCCTCGATCCACCGCGACGAGCGCAAGGGCGACGCCCCGAGCGACCACGTCCCGGTGGTGGTCGACCTCGACCTCGAGACGACCCTCGACGACGACCGCCCGATGATCTTCTGAGCATGGCCTCGTCGAAGAAGAAGCGCGCGCGGGCCCAGGCCGCCTCGGCCGGCGCCTCCCGCCCCGCCGCCCGACCCGCGACGGCACGCCCTGCGACCGCCCGCCCCGCGACCGCCCGTCCCGGAGCCGCGCACGACGAGTTCCGGTCCGACGCCTACCGCTCGGTGGGCGAGATCATCGCCGCCGGGAAGCCGCGCCGGCGCCGCTGGGACCTCGTGCTCTCGATCCTCGGCTGCCTCGCCCTCGGCCTGCTGACGATCGTGCTCGGCTACCTCGCCGCGATCCTCTCGGTCTTCCCCGCGCAGTGCGAGGGCCAGAACTTCGCCTGCGACTTCGACCGGATCGACTGGGGCGTCTCGATCGCGCTGATCGGGCCGCCCGCGCTGACGCTGATCGCCGTGGCCGTGACGGTCGTGCGCTACCTCGTGGGCCGTCGCGCGTTCCTCGTGCCGGTCATCGGGTTCGTGCTCTGCATCGCCACCGCGTTCCTCGCCTCCTCGCTCGTGACGAGCTCGATCCCCGGGTCGGCGCTGGTCTAGCACCGACCCGGGGGCGCGTCAGCGGTCGGGCGGGCGGCGCTGGTCCAGCACCGACCGGGGGCGCGTCAGCGGTCGGCGCGGTCAGCGCTGGTCCAGCACCGACCCGGGGCGCCGACCGCCGGCGAGGTCAGCCGCAGGCGGGCTCGTCGTTCAGCGTCACCGCGGTGGGGTTGATCATCGGGGTCACCCGCACGGCCTGGTCTCCGAAGCCGGAGGCGTCGCCGGCGCTGAACTGCACGTCGAACGTCTCGGACTGGCCGGGCGAGAGCTGCACGGCGACCTTCGAGACGGGACGGCCGAGGTCGTCGAGGCTCTCGGGTCCGTAGCCGGTGCCGTCGGCCCAGGCCGCGCTCGACACCGTGGTCCCGGGAGGGCCGTAGACGTAGATGTTGGTGACGAAGTCGCCCAGGGGGTACGCACCGCGCCCGCCGGCCGCGGCGACGTAGCCGGGCAGCGTCCGAGCGACCGCCTTCGAGATCGTGTTGGTCACGGTGACGGAGGTGGTGAAGACCGCGCCCGAGGCGGCGCACCGGCCCGCGCTCGACTGCGTGACCGCCGTGCTCAGGTAGTAGTCCATCTTCGAGCCGCCCGAGGCGTCCTGGAAGAACACTCCGGTGGTCGTGCCGTCGGTCGTCGTCTGCGGCAGGACCCCCGCGATCGGCGTGGGCGCGAGGAGCGCCTGCTCGTCGGCGTCGGAGCTGTAGGCGAGGATGCGGCTCTCGTCGACCGCCTTCACGATCGCCGGGAGCATCTTCGTCGGCTC
The DNA here is from genome assembly GCF_002932635.1 of Rathayibacter sp. AY1D1. Classification (NCBI taxonomy): domain Bacteria; kingdom Bacillati; phylum Actinomycetota; class Actinomycetes; order Micrococcales; family Microbacteriaceae; genus Rathayibacter; species Rathayibacter sp. AY1D1. The sequence continues at coordinate 41,771 of NZ_PSVY01000008.1, read as the reverse complement.
CATCTCCCCGCCGAGGATCTTGCCCAGGACCGTCGCGCTCGCCTCCGAGAAGAACTCGTCGGTGCGCTCGGCCACGACCGACTCCGGGTAGCGGAAGTAGACCTCGTTGAGCAGGGTCGAGACGGTGTTCTCGCTCGTGAGGACCGTGCCGTCGGTGAGGGTCACGGGCCCGGTCGAGCCGAGGAGGTAGGAGAGGGCGACGGGGTCGATCGCGAGGACGCCGTCGATCCTCTGCTCGGGGAACTTCTGCGCCCAGAACTGCGAGGCGATCGAGGCGGCCGTCGGGAAGTCGGGGCGGCTGGTCGAGACGTTGAAGGTCGTCGCCATGTTCTCGCCGATGGTGTCGAGCGCGCTCTGGTCGACGGTGACGGGCGCCAGACCGCGGAAGTCGCCGCTGCCCAGCTGACGGCCGATCGAGATCGCGCCGCCGTCGACGTCGAGCTGCATCACCGACGACGCGCCGCCGCCCAGAGCCTGCGACTCCGCCAGGTTCTGGAACATCACCAGGTAGTGGCGTGGACCGGACGCTCCGAGGGAGTCGGGGAGGATCGCGGTGAGCGGCTCGACCTGCTCCATCGCCGCGGTCGCGGTGGCCAGCTGCGGAGTGAAGGAGTCGAGGGCCGAGGCGACCTGCGGCACCAGCGGGCCGCGGTCGATGCCCTCGACGCGGGTCTGCGCCGCGTCGACGACCTCCTTGGCGACGGTGATCTTCTGCGACAGCTCGGTGATCGCCGCGAGGTCGACCCTGCCGTCGACGGGCTTGAGGATGTCGAGCGAGGTCGTGGAGAGCGGCGTGACGATCCGGCCGGAGACGTCGTCGGCGATCTCGGTCGCGGCGCGGACCGCGGACAGGTTCGGCCCGAGGACGGGCACCACCTCCATCACCCGCCACACCGGGTCCTCGGTCTCGTCGCGCGCCTCGCCGGTGAGGGTCGCGATCCGGCCCGCGGTCTCCTCCGCCCCGGAGGTGTCGAACGTCGTCAGCCTGTCCGTCACCTGCGACACCAGCGGGATCGCCTCGGTCAGCTTGTCGCGGACGGTCATCGCCTTGTCGTAGGTGCGCACGCCGAGGAGCACCGCGACGACGGCGCCGATCAGCAGGACCAGGAGGACGATCAGCGTGATCCAGAGGCCGCGACGGCGGCGCGGCCTGCCGCGGGCGGAGCGGTCGGCGGACGTGGTGGTGCTCATTCGAGAGAGCCTAAGCGACGGTCGGCGGAGTGCGACCGGGCCCGCGCCACCGGCCCCGTCCCAGGACGAGGGACACGCGACGCGGATGCGCGGGCCGTCCGGCGCCTCCGCCGGGCCCGAGCGGGAGCCGGGGATGCTGCTCCGCTCAGCCCAGCAGGAGGGACACCCCGATGAGCACGGGCACCGCGGCGACCGTGGTCACGAGGGCCGTGTCGCGGGCGACGGCGACGCCCCGGTCGTAGCGCGAGGCGAAGGTGAAGATGTTCTGCGCGGTCGGCAGCGCGGCGGTCACCGTCACCACGAAGAGGTGCTCGGAGTCGAGGTGGAACGCGAAGCGCCCCAGCAGCAGCGCGACCGCCGGCATCACCAGCGACTTGAGCACGGAGGCGACGACCACCTCGACCCGCGCCGGCCCCGCCTCCAGCGGCCGCTGCCCGCGCAGCGACATCCCGAAGGCGATCAGCACCAGCGGGATCGACGCGTTGCCGATGATCGAGAACGGCTGCAGCACGGGCGCGGGCAGCTCGACGCCGGTGAGGGCGACGACGAGGCCGAGGGCGGAGGCGATGATCATCGGGTTCCGCAGCGGCTGCGTGAGGATCGCGCCGACCGAGGTCCGCCCGCTCGTCGAGACGTCGAGCAGCGTCAGGATCGTCGGCGCGAGGACGATCAGCTGCAGGAGGAGCGTCGGGGCCACCCACTGCGGATCGCCCAGCACGTAGATGGCGACCGGCAGCCCGATGTTGTTGGCGTTGACGTAGGAGGAGGCCGCGGTCCCGATCACCGTCTCCGGCAGCGGGCGGGGGAAGAGCAGCCGCGAGGCCAGCACGTAGAGCAGGGCGACGGTCAGCACCGTCAGGAGCGAGACGAGCAGGAACGAGGAGAAGAGGACGGAGACGTCGGCCCGCGACAGCACGGTGAACAGCAGCGCCGGCGTCGTGACGAAGAAGGCGATCCGCGACAGGATCAGCCGGCTCTCGGGCGGGACGATCCGGAACCGCGCGATCAGGTAGCCGACCGCGATGACGACCCCGATGATCGAGAAGCCGGTGAGCACGCCCTCCACGCCGCCGCCTCCCCGCCGCGGCCCGTCCGCTGTCGCGCCTCCACCCTAGGCAGTGGCCGGGCGTTGCAGCGCCGGCGGGACGCGCCTACGGTGTGCGGCATGCCGCATCTCGAGGTCCCCGGCGCGAGCCTCTACTGGGAGGCGGACGGCCACGCCTCCGCGCCCGCCCTGCTGCTCGTGCACGCGGGCATCGCCGACCTGCGGATGTGGGACCCGCTCGTCCCCGACCTCTCGCGCGACCGGCTGGTGGTCCGCTACGACGTCCGCGGCGCGGGCGGAACGAGCACGGAGGACGTGGAGTACGACCCGCGCCGGGACGCCCTGGACGTGCTCGACCACCTCGGGGTCGAGCGCGCGGTGGTCGTCGGCTGCTCGCGGGGCGGGACGCTCGCGCTCGACCTGGCGCTCGAGCATCCGGAGCGGGTGACTGGCCTGGTCGTGATCGCGCCGGGCCTGGCGGGCTTCGACTACCCCGCGCTGACGGCGGAGGAGGAGCGGCGCTTCGGGGAGGTCGAGGCGCTGGAGCTCGCGGGCGAGCGGGAGGCCGCGGCGATCGTCGAGGCGGAGCTCTGGGCCGTGGGTCCCGACCGCTCCGCGGACGACGTGGGTCCGGAGTTCCTCGCGCGGGTCCGGGAGCTCGCGCTCACGGGCGTCGGCCACGAGGCGGAGGCCCCCCGCCCGATCGATCCCTCCGGGCCGGCGGGCGAGCGGCTCGGGGAGATCGCCGTGCCGACCCTCGTCGTGGCGGGCGCGCACGACCTCTCCGAGTCGCTGCCGGTCTGCGAGCACCTCGCCGCCGAGGTGGGCGGTGCCGAGCTGCACGTGCTCGAGGACGCGGCGCACCTGCCCGGCCTCGAGCACCCCGAGGAGTTCCTCGCGGTGCTGCGGCCGTGGCTGGAGCGCCACGGGATCTGATCAGGCCACGGCGGCCAGGTCGAACGCCCAGTCCACGTAGAGCTCCGGCGGTTCGCCCTGCTCGACGAGGTCGATCCGGTCGAAGCCGGCCTCGACGCAGGTCGCGCCCGCGTCCAGGTCGCTCTCCGCCACGAAGGCGTGCACGAAGCGGGGCACGGGGAACGCCGCCGCCTCCTCGAGCAGCATCCGCACGGAGGCCGCGGTGATGCCGCGGGCGTGCGGAGCAATGCTCCACGCCGCCTCGTAGGCGACGACGCCGCGCGAGCAGCCGTACCAATAGCCGATGGAGCCGACGGAGAGTCCGTCCAGCTCGACCACGTAGAAGAACGCGTCGCCGTCCGCCCAACCGCGCAGGTAGCGGTCGTGGCGCACGAGGATCTCGCTCTCGCTCTCGAGTCCGCCGCCCGCGTGCGCGAGGGTGTCGCGCAGGACGGAGGCGTCCGCCTGCGGCCAGGGGAGCAGGCGGAGGTTCTCGGGGTGGTGGTCGATGCTGGCTGTTCTCTGGTCGCTTCCGGGTTCGGGTCCCGTCACGCGCTCCGATCCTCTCTCTCAGGATGGCTCGCCGATCGAGCGCGCCGCCAGGGTGTTCGGCGCGCCTGTCCGATCGGATGTCTCCGCACTCGGGATGCGGACACGGTGTCGCCCCATTTTCGACCCGATCAGGGGAGGGAAACGGAAGCGGTGAGGAATCTAGCCCCGGACGGGGGGTGGCACCTGCACAACACCTGGGCAGCCGCTGACCGCGGGGCCTCCGAGGGGCGGCGGAGACGTGCGCCCGCCCCCGCGAGATCGCCGCTTCGCTCCGCTGAGACGCAAGAAAAGCGCGCGCACGAGCCCATACGCTCGGAGTCGGAGCGCGTTCCGCTCCTGCAGCCCCGTATCACCAGCGTGAGGAGGATCACCATGTCGCAAGCCGTGCAGAGCACCGTCGTCGGAGAACCCGAGGTCGTCGAGGACCGCGTGGAGGAGTCCGCCGCCTGGCTCGACCTGAAGGCGGCCGCCGCCGGGCTGCAGCCGCTCCAGTCCCAGGACGGCTCGCTCGCCGATCCCGAGCGGCTCGAGGAGGCGCGCACCCTCGTCGAGCGGATCGTCGCCGGCGTCCGCACCCTCGCCCCCGCGTTCCCGCACGACGCCGCGTACCTCGACGCGCTGGTCGTCGACCTCGAGCGCTGGAGCGCCGGCGGACTCGGCCTGCCCGACTTCCTCGACTCGCTCACCGCGTTCCAGCCGCAGCTCGAGCGCGTCGACGGCCGCCGCCACCTCGTCGTCTTCCCCATGTACACCCAGAACGGCAGCCGCGACCGCCACGTCGAGGCCGTCCTCGTCGAGGTCGTCTGGCCGCGGTTCGTCGCCGAGCTGGAGGCGGGCGACTACTCCAACGCCCTCTTCGTGCCCGTGCGCTTCGTCGACTTCACCGCCGGCTACGACACCGACAGCGCTGTGCTGTTCCCCGAGACGGTCGCGATGCGCTCCGTCCCGTCCTTCACCTGGGGCGCGATCTTCGCCGACCGCGAGGCGGCCCGGTTCCGCCGCGTCGTCACGGAGGCGGCCCGGATCACCCGTCTCGAGCTCCCGGAGGACGCGCAGCGCCTGGTGGCCGACCAGCGCCTGGCGGAGGAGTCCTTCGTGATGTGGGACCTCATCCACGACCGCACCCACATGCGCGGCGACCTGCCGTTCGACCCGTTCATGATCAAGCAGCGGATGCCCTTCTTCCTCTACTCGCTGGAGGAGCTGCGGTGCGACCTCACCGCCTTCCGCGAGGCCGTCGCCATCGAGCGCCGCCTCGGCGCGCTCGACCGCCGCGACGACGAGGAGGAGGCGCTGGCCGAGCGCTCGCGCTTCGTGCAGTACGCGATCCTGTTCGACCGGCTCTTCCGCTTCCCGCTCACCGGGTCGCGGGTGCGCAACTACGACGGCCTCGGCGGCCAGCTGCTCTTCGCCTGGCTGCACCAGCACGGCGTCCTGCACTGGACCGACACCCGGCTGGCGTTCGAGTGGGACGGCGTCGCCGACGTGGTCGTCGCCCTCTCGGACGCGATCGACGAGCTCTACTGGCGCTCGATCGACCGGCCGAAGACGGCGCACTGGCTGGCCGCGCACGAGCTGATCGCGGCCACTCTCGCTCCGCACCCCGCCTCCGCCTGGGCCCGCGGGCTCCCGGACGAGGTGCTGCTCGGCGCCCCGCGCGGGCTCACCGACGCGGTGCTGGACGACGAGTTCCCGCTGTCGATGTTCTACGAGGCCCTCGGGAAGAAGATGGGCGACGTCATCGCCTCGACCCGGGGCATCACCGGCCGGGACTGACGTCGCGCCCGGGAGGTGGCGGGGTGCGCTCCTCCGCCTCCCGGGGCCCCGTCCGACCGGCGTCGGTTAGCGTGGGGCGCATGCCCTCAGGTGACGGAGCCGCGGACCCGCTCGACGCGGGCTGGATCCGGCGAGCGCCGAGCCGGGCCGGATACGTGCGCGATGCGGTCACCGCGGGGATCCTGCTGGTGGCGACGATCGTCTCCGTCGCGCTGTACTCCTCGGCGGGCTTCCCGGACGCGGCGCACCCCGTCGTCAGCGCCCACTGGGCCGTCCTGATGACCCTTCCCCTCGCGCTGCGCCGCCGGTTCCCCGCGAGCGTGGCGGCCGGGCTCTCCGTCGTCTACGCGCTCGGGATCGTGCTCCAGGTGCCGGAGTCGCTCTTCGGCCAGATCTGCCTGTTCCTCGCGCTCTACACGGTCGGCGCGTGGGGCCGGAACCGGCGCACGGCGCTCGTCGTCCGAGTGGCGATCGCGGTCGGGATGCTGGGCTGGCTGCTCACCACCCTCGCCACGGGCGAGTACTTCGGCAGCTCCGTGCCGGTCGACGACTCCCCCGGCCTGCTCTCGCCCTACGCGGCGGAGTCGGCCCTCGCGGTCGTGTCGAACCTGCTCTACTTCGGCAGCGCCTACGTCTTCGGCGAGGCGTCGTGGCAGTCGGCCCGCCGGCTGGAGGCGCTCGAGACGCGCACGGCCGAGCTCGACGACGAGCGGGAGCGCTCCTCGCGGCAGGCCGTGTCCTCCGAGCGGCTGCGGATCGCGCGCGAGCTGCACGACGTGGTCGCGCACCACGTCAGCGTGATGGGCGTGCAGGCGGGAGCGGCGCGGCGGGTGCTGGCGCGGGATCCGGAGCGGGCGGCGGCATCGCTCAGCGCCATCGAGGGCGACGCGCGCTCGGCGATCGAGGAGCTGCACCGCATCCTGGTCGCGCTGCGCGCCGAGGACGCGGTCCCGAATCCGCTCACCGACGCCGCGTCCACCCGCGGGGTGGCCCAGCTCGAGGAGCTGGTCGCGGCGTCCAGCGGGTCGGGCCTGCCCACCGTCTTCCTCACCCTCGGCACGCCCCGCGAGATCCCCGCGACGGTGGGGCTCAGCCTCTACCGCATCGCGCAGGAGTCGCTCACGAACGTCCGCAAGCACGCGGGGCGCGGCGCGCACGCCGAGGTGCGCCTCCGCTACGCCCCCGACGCGGTCGAGCTCGAGATCGCCGACGACGGCGGGTCCGGCCCGCACCCGAGCGCTCCCGCCTCCTGCGGACTGGGGCACACCGGCATGAGCGAGCGCGCGGCCGCGGTCGGCGGCTGGATCGAGATGGGGCCGAGGGGCGGAGGCTACCTCGTGCACGCCCGGGTGCCGCTGTCCCCCGTCCGGGCGAGCGTGCCGGACGCCGACGACCCGGTACCGTCGTCGGAGACGTCGCGGGGGCGTCAGGAGCGAGCGAGCGGGGGCCGCCCATGACCGAGCACGTGCGCGTGCTGCTCGTCGACGACCAGGAGCTCGTCCGCGTGGGCTTCCGCATCATCCTCGAGTCGGAGCCGGGGATCGGGGTGGTCGGCGAGGCCCGCACCGGGCTCGAGGCCCTGCAGCGCGCCTCCGAGCTGCGCCCCGACGTGATCTGCATGGACGTGCAGATGCCCGGGCTCGACGGCCTGGCCGCGACCCGCGAGATCGTGGCCGACCCGCGCCTGTGCTCGCGGGTGCTCATCCTCACCACCTTCGACCGCGACGACTACCTCTTCGAGGCGCTCTCGGCCGGCGCCAGCGGGTTCCTGCTCAAGAACGCGTCGCCGGAGGAGCTGGTCGAGGCCGTGCAGGTGGTCGCCCGCGGCGACGCGATGCTCGCCCCCGACGTCACCCGGCGCGTGATCGAGCGGTTCGCGTCCGTGCCCGAGCGCACGCCGACCGCCGCCGACCACCCCGGAGTGGCCGATCTGACGGACCGCGAGCGGGAGGTGCTCGTGCACCTGGCGCGGGGCTGGTCGAACGCCGAGATCGCGGCCGAGCTGTTCGTGGGCGAGGCGACCGTGAAGACGCACGTCTCGAAGATCCTGATGAAGCTCGGCGTGCGCGACCGGATCCAGGCGGTCGTGTTCGCCTACGAGCACGGGATCGCGGTGCCGGGGCGCCCCTGAGCGGTCGGCCGGGCGGTCAGCGCCGGGGCTGGCTCGAGGCCGGGCGCGGCGGGGTGCGGCGGACGAACTCCATCCGGATCTCCGGCACGATCTTCCGGTCGAGCACGACCGTCATGTAGCGGCCGTCGACGCGGGCGCCGATCGCGACCACGTCCGGATCGGTGTCCACGCGGTAGCCGCGCAGCGCCTCCCCGTCCACGATCACCGGGACGCCCCGCACGACGTCCTCGTCGCGGAGGGCGGCGGCGACCACCGGCATCCCGCCGCGGCGGCTGCGCACGCGGCCCGGGAAGGTGTTGCGGAGCACGTCGCCCATGTGGGCCGCGAGGCGAGACTCCAGGGGCCGGCTGCGCTCGGCGGGGATCGGCACGGAGGTGCGGACCGCCTCCCAGAGCACCGGGTACCGCATCCGCGTCACCTGGTCGACCATCCACGGCGGCAGGTGGTCGTTCTCGGCGCGCTCGATCGCGCGCTTCTGCTCGGGGGTCAGCGGGACGTGGTTGACGGGGTCGGCGCGGTTGCGCGGGTTCTTGTAGAACGAGTACGAGAGCGAGATCTCGACGAAGCGGCCGAGCGCCATCGTCTGCGCCGCGGCGAACTCCTCCAGCCTCGGCTGGGGCGCGAACGCGAGGACGGGATCGCCGAAGCGAGCCGCGATCTCGTCCACCCCGGGAGGGGCGGGCATGTCGCGGACAGCTCCCGTCGTGTCCATGCGCATACGTCAAGAGTGGCCTGCCTCCCAGCCGATACCAACTTCTTGACGGAGATCGGCTTTCGGGTCGTCGTCCTTTCACCTGCCCGAAACATGCGGGAGGCAGGAGGGGTGTCTCGGCGGGCGCCTCCGGGGCTCCTCCGGGCGGCGGGCTGCGAAGATGGAGGGATGAGCGCTCTGCACGATCCCGACGTCCGCGGCTTCGCCTCCGACAACTACTCCGGAGTGCACGACGAGGTCCTGGCCGCGATCGCCGCGGCCAACGGAGCGCACCAGATCGCCTACGGCGAGGACGTCTACACCGAGCGCCTGCAGGAGGCGTTCCGCCGCGAGTTCGGCGAGCAGGCCCAGGCCTTCCCCGTCTTCAACGGCACGGGCGCCAACGTCACCGGCCTGCAGTCGATGCTGCCGCGGTGGGGCGCCGTCGTCTCGGCGGGCACCGCGCACATCACCTCCGACGAGGGCGGAGCGCCGGAAAAGGTCGGCGGGATCAAGATCCTCACGGTCCCCACGCCCGACGGCAAGCTGACCCCGGCGCTGGTCGACCAGGAGGCGTGGGGCTTCGGCGACGAGCACCGCGCCCAGCCGCTCGTGGTCTCGATCACCCAGTCCTCCGAGCTCGGCACCGTCTACACCCCGGAGGAGGTGCGCGCGCTCGCCGACCACGCGCACGGCCTCGGCATGCGGCTGCACATGGACGGGGCGCGCATCGCGAACGCCGCGGCCGCCCTCGGCCTGCCCCTGCGCTCCTTCACGACCGACGCAGGCGTCGACGTGCTCTCGTTCGGCGGCACCAAGAACGGCATCCTGCTCGGCGAGGCGATCGTCGTGCTCGACCCGGCGGCCTCGACCGGGCTGACCTTCCTCCGCAAGACCAACATGCAGCTGTCCTCCAAGATGCGCTTCATCTCGGCGCAGCTGCTCGCCCTGCTCGGCGACGGCGGCGAGGAGGAGCCCCTGTGGCTCCGCTCGGCCCGGCACGCGAACGCCATGGCGGCGCGCCTGCGCTCGGGGCTCGAGGAGGCGATCGCCGCCTGCCGGATCACCGGGCTCGAGTTCACGCAGCAGACCCAGGCCAACGCGGTGTTCGCGACGCTGCCGCCCGGAGTCGCGGACCGGCTCCGCGCCGCCTACCGCTTCTACGACTGGAACCCGGCGACCGGCGAGGTCCGCTGGGTCTGCTCCTTCGACACGACGGAGGACGACATCGACGCGTTCACGGCCGCGATCCAGCGCGAGCTGGCCGCGTGAGGGCCCGCCTCCCGCGCCAGGCGACGGTCGGCGCCGCGCTCGCCGTTCTCGTCGCGCTGACGGGCTGCACGTCGGCCGAGCGCTCGGACGTCGCGGCCACCCCGTCGGCGTCCGAGACCGCCGCTCCGACTCCGTCCGCGACTCCGACTCCCTCCGCGACTCCGACGCCCTCGCCCACGGCCTCGACCCGCCTGGGCTGCGACTCCCTCCTCCCCGCCACACGGGCGGCCTCGGCGCTGGGGGTCTCCCGCAGCGCTCTCGAGGGCAGCCGCGAGGTGACGACGCGCTCCTCGGGCGAGCTGATCCGCGAGGCCGCGGAGGAGAACGGCGGAGTGCTCCGCTGCGCCTGGTACGACGAGGACGCCTCGATCACCGCGGCCGCGGTCGACGACGCCGCCGAGGCCTTCGCCGGCCGTCCGGGCCCGCGCCTCGAGACCGCCGTCGAGGCCTACGGCTCCTGCACCGACGGCAGCTGCGACCTGGACCTGCTCGCCGGCGCCACCTGGGTGACGCTGCAGCTGCGCGGCGCCCCCGCGGCCGTCGACCTCGCCGCGCTGGCGACCGGCACCGCCTCCGCCGCGCTCGGCACCCTCGACGAGCCGGTCACCGCGACGGCGCCCGTCTGCACCGAGGTCCTGACGGCCGAGCAGCTGTCCGGTGCCGCCGGTCTCGCGCAGGCGACCGCGGGGACGGGGACCGGGACGCCGACCACCGCGTCGGCCGCTGCCGCCGCCCGGGCCGGGTACGCCTCCTGCAGCTGGAGCGACGCCTCCAGCGCCGCCTACTCGGGCGTGACGGTCGACGCGCTCCCGAACGGCGACGACGGCTGGCGGAACCTCTCGCTGACCTCTGGCCTGGCGATCCCGCTCGAGCCGCTCGACGGCTTCGGCGAGAAGGCCCTCACCGGCTGCGCGGCGGGCGTCTGCGAGATCGACGCGCTCGCCGACGACGTGTGGTGGCGCGTGACCGTCACCGGCGACGCGGCGAAGGCCGAGGCCGTCGCCCGCGCCGTGCTCGCGAACGCCTGACCCGGGCACCCCGTTCCTCCTCCGCGAGCGGGTCAGCGCCAGTACTCGTACCAGGACGACTCGCGGCAGCCGAGGGACGCGTAGAGGCGGCGCGCGCCGACGTTCTCGGCGAGCACCTGGAGCCAGAAGCGCGCGACGCCCCGGCCGGACGCGTCCTCGAGGAGGGCGCGGATCACGGCGGAGGCGAGCCCGCGGCGCCGGGCGTCCGGCCGGGTCGCCAGCGCGAAGAGGCCGCCCCAGAGCTCGCCGTCCGGCGCCGTGACGAGCGCGAGGCGGCCGGTCGCGGCCGGGCCGTCCCCGTCGACGGCGAGAGCGTAGGAGGAAGGGCAGCCCGCGAGGATGCGCTCGGCGACCGCACGCTCCTCCGCGCCACCGCGCCCGTCCACCGACCACCAGAGGGCGAGCCAGTCCTCGTCGGGAGCCAGAGCGAGCCGGACGCGAGGCCGCGGCGCGGATATCGGCGGCGCGGATATCGGCGGCGCGGATACCGACGGCGCGGACCCCGACGTCGTGGGCAGGGCGGCGAGCGCCTCCTGCACCGAACCCGTCAGCACGAGCGTCCGGTCGATCGGCGCGGCGCCCCGCTCGGCGAGCAGCCCGGTCAGACCGGCGGGGCTCGGCGGCCCGATCTGCACGAGGGGCGCGAACCCGTGCTCGCGGGCGAACGCCTCCGCCGCGTCGAGCGCCGCCTCCTGGTCGACGACGTCGCCGGACGCGAGCACCGAGTTCGCGCGCTTGGTGACTCCTGCGGAGGCGCGCAGCTCCCACGCGCCGAGGGGGCGCCGCACGAGCGCGGGCCAGGCGTCGGCGGCGAGGCGGTCGAGCAGGCGCGGATCCATCGGGCCACGGTAGCGGGAGCGGCGCCGGAGCCCCGCGGACGCCCCCGGAGACGGCTCCGGCCCGCAGGATCCGCCGCGGACGAGCCGAGCGGGATCCTGCGGGCCGGAGGCCGTGGAGGGACGAGCCCTACATGTTGATCATGTGCCCCTTGAGGCCGTGGAAGCCCTCCTGCAGCGCCTCCGACAGCGTCGGGTGGGTGTGCACGTTGCGGGCCAGCTCGGTCGCGGTGAGGTCCCACTTCTGGGCGAGCGTGAGCTCGGGGAGCAGCTCCGAGACGTCCGGGCCGATCATGTGGGCGCCGAGGAGCTCGCCGTACTTCTTGCTCGCGATGAGCTTCACGAAGCCGGTGGGCTCGCCGAGGCCGTGGGCCTTGCCGTTCGCCATGAAGGGGAAGGTCGAGACGGTGATCTCGTGTCCCTCGTCCGTCGCCTGCTTCTCGGTGAGGCCGAAGGAGGCGATCTGCGGCTGGCAGAACGTCGCGCGCGGCATCATCCGGTAGTCGCCCAGGGTCTGGGTCTCGGCACCGGCGAGGGTCTCGGCGGCGACGACGCCCTGCGCCTCCGCGACGTGCGCGAGCTGGAGCTTCGCGGTGACGTCGCCGATGGCGTAGATGTGCGGCACGTTGGTGCGCATGTGGTCGTCGATCGCGATCGCGCCGCGCTCGGTGAGCTCGACGCCCGTCTTCTCGAGGCCGAAGCCCTCGGTGCGGGGGACCCAGCCGATGGACATGAGCACCTTGTCGACCTCGAGGGTCGACTGCGTGCCGTCCTTCGCGGTGTAGGTGACCGTGACGTAGCCGTCCTTGTCGACGACCGACTCGACCTTGGTCGAGGTCAGGATCTCGACGCCGAGCTTCTTGTACTGCTTCTGGATCTCCTTGGAGACGTCCGGGTCCTCGTTGGGGAGGGCGCGGTCCATGAACTCGATGATCGTCACGTCGACGCCGTAGTTCTTGAGGACGTAGGCGAACTCCATGCCGATCGCGCCCGCGCCCACGATGGCCATCGTGTCGGGGAGCTCGCGGGTCATGATCTGGGTCTCGTAGGTGACGACGTTCTCGGAGAGCTCGACGCCGGGGAGGAGGCGGACGCTCGCGCCGGTCGCGATGATCGCGTCGTCGAAGGTCAGCGACTCCGTGCCGCCCTTGCTCAGCTGCACGTCGAGGCCCTGCGGGCCGGTGAAGGAGCCGACGCCGTCGAACTCGGCGATCTTGTTCTTCTTCATCAGGAAGTGGACGCCCTTGGTGCGGCCGTCCGCGACCGAGCGGCTGCGGTCGAACGCCGCGCCGAAGTCGAACGAGACGTCGCCCGAGATGCCGAACTGCTTCGCCTGGGTGTGGAAGAGGTGGGCGAGCTCCGCGTTGCGCAGCAGCGCCTTGGACGGGATGCAGCCGACGTTGAGGCAGACACCGCCCCAGTACTGCTTCTCGACGACGGCGACGGACTTGCCGAGCTGGGCGGCGCGGATCGCGGCCACGTATCCGCCGGGGCCTGCCCCCAGGACGACGACGTCGAAGTGCTGGGCCATGGATGATCCTCCAGAGTCGTGGATGGTGGTGCGCGGGGTGACCACGCCGTCTCCCACCGTACCGTTCCGGGGCTCGGAGGCGGCCCGCTCCTCCGTGGGCGAACGCGCGCGCGGGCGCCTGCCGTGCGCGCGAGGGAATGCCCGCGGGGCGGGCACGGTTGGGCTCCACGGGCGACGGAGCCCCTCCCCCAGTCCCCCGCACGGAAGAAGCCCCGCGATGTCCGCCACCGCCTCCCGCACCGCCAGCACCAGCGCCCCGATCCTCGACGTCCTCGCGGAGCGCTGGAGCCCCCGCTCCTACGACGCGACCGCGACCGTCTCCGACGAGACCCTCGCGTCCCTCCTCGAGGCCGCGCGCTGGTCCCCGTCCGCCAGCAACTCGCAGCCGTGGCGCTTCATCGTCGCCCGCCGCGGAACCGACGAGTTCGACCGCATCGTCTCGACCCTCGCCGGCTTCAACGGCGCCTGGGCCGGCTCCGCCGCCGTCCTGGTCGTCGCGCTCGCCGAGACCGTCGACTCCGAGGGGAAGCCGCGCCCCTGGGCCGTCTACGACCTCGGCCAGTCGATCGCCCACCTCAGCGTCCAGGCGCACCACGAGGGCCTGCACGTGCACCAGATGGCCGGCTTCGACAAGGACGCCGTCCGCGCCGCGTTCGGCGTCGACGAGCGCTTCGACCCGGTGACGATCGCCGCGGTGGGAGTCGCGGCCGACGCCGACGCGCTGGCGAACGAGACCCTCCGCGAGCGCGAGACCGCGCCGCGCACCCGCCTGCCCCTCGAGGAGCTCGTGCTCGTCCAGGCGTAGCCCTCCGGCGGAAGGCCTCCCCCGTCCGCGGACCGGGGAGGCCTTCCGCGTCCCACCCCCTGTGTTACTCCCCGTGTCGGTCCCCGCTGTGCCGCCGGGAGCCTCTCCGTACGATCGGACGATCCGCCCGCCCGTCCCGCTGCCCGGAGAGACATGCCCGCCACCCCCGCCGCCCGCACGAGCCTGGCCTTCGACGCCGAGCTCGGCCAGTCGGCGTTCCCCGTGCGCTTCGAGGGGGTCGGCCGCACCTTCGCGCCCGGGTCCCCCGTGCTGACGGACGTGACGCTCGAGGCCGCCGCGGGCGAGGTCATCGCGATCCTCGGCCCGAGCGGCTGCGGCAAGTCGACGCTGCTGCGCATCGCGGCGGGCCTGGACACCGCCTCCGAGGGGTCCGTCCTCATCGACGGCGCCCCCGTCTCCGGCATCGACCCGCGCTGCGCGGTGGCGTTCCAGGAGCCGCGGCTGCTGCCCTGGCGGAGCATCGCCGACAACGTCGCGCTCGGCCTGCCGCGCGGCACCCCGCGCCCGGCGGCCCGCGCCGCCGTCGACGAGCTGCTCTCGCTGGTCGGCCTCACCGCGCACGCCCGCTCGCGGCCCCGCGAGGTGTCCGGAGGCATGGCCCAGCGCGCCTCCCTCGCCCGCGCCCTCGCCCGGAACCCCGGCGTGCTCCTCCTGGACGAGCCCTTCGGGGCGCTCGACGCGCTGACCCGCCTGCGGATGCAGGACCTGCTGCTCGACGTGCACGCGGCGGCTCCGGCGACGATCCTGCTCGTCACCCACGACGTCGACGAGGCCCTCCAGCTGGCCGACCGCATCGTGCTCCTCGGGCGCGACGAGCCCGGAGGCGTCTCGCGCATCCAGCGGATCGTCACCGTCCCCGGAGCGCGGCCGCGCGACCGCGGCTCGGCGGAGCTCGCCGAGCACCGGGCCGAGCTCCTCGCGGGGCTGGGCATCGAGCGGCACTGACCCCGGGCGGATCGACCCGCATCCCTCCACCCGGGCGGCACGGTCCGGGCGGCACGACCTCCCTCCCCAGCCGCCTCCTCCTCCCGCTCTCCACCGCACGAGCACCTCCCCGCACCGCCCCTCCCCTGCAGCGTCCACACTCGCTGTCACCGCATCCCCGAAGCCGAGGCCCCCATGTCGTTCACCAGCTCCCCGCTCACCCGCCGCACCGCTCTCGCCGGTCTGCTCACCGCCGCCGCCGTCCCGCTCCTCGCGGGCTGCGTGCAGGGCGAGGGCGGAGGAGGAGCGGCGGCCGCGACCGCCGACGCCGCCTCCGGAGGAACTCAGGGCGGCACGCTCACGCTCGACTTCGCGACGTACAACCCGCTGAGCCTGGTCATCAAGGAGAAGGGCTGGCTCGAGGCCGCCCTCGCCGAGCAGCAGGTCACCGTCGCCTGGGTGCAGTCGGCCGGCTCCAACAAGGCCAACGAGGCCCTGCGCGCCGGAGCGATCGACGTCGGCTCCACCGCCGGCTCCGCCGCGCTGCTCGCCCGCTCGAACGGCTCGCCGATCAAGACGATCGACATCTTCTCGCAGCCGGAGTGGTCGGCCCTCGTCGTCCCCGCCGGCTCGGCGATCACGTCGGTCGAGCAGCTCAAGGGCAAGCAGATCGCGGCCACCAAGGGCACCGACCCGTACTTCTTCCTGGTGCAGGCGCTCGAGGCCGCCGGGCTGGGCATCGGCGACGTGACGGTGCAGAACCTGCAGCACGCCGACGGCTGGGCGGCGCTGCAGAACGGCTCCGTCGACGCCTGGGCGGGCCTGGACCCGATCATGGCCGGCGCCGAGGCGGCCGGGGCGACCCTGCTCTACCGCAACGTCGACTTCAACTCCTACGGTCTGCTCAACGCGACCGAGAGCTTCCTCGCCGAGAAGCCGGACCTCGCGCAGACCGTCGTGAACGCGTACGAGCACGCCCGCGCCTGGGCGCTCGAGAACCAGGACGAGACGGCGAGCATCCTCGCCTCCGTCGCCGGCCTCGACGTGGCGGTGGCGACGACGGTCATCACCGAGCGCAGCAACCTCGACGTCGACAACGTCCCCGGCTCCGCGCAGACCGACGTGCTCGCCGTGATCGGCCCGATCTTCGTCGAGAACGGCGACGTCGCCTCGCAGCAGCAGGTCGACGACGCGCTCGACTCGCTGCTCGACGACACCTACGCCTCGGCGGCCGACCCGAGCGCCATCGGCGCCTGAGGGTCCGGCCCTCCGCCCCCGACCCCGTGATCCGAGGAGACCGACGATGACGATCCGCGACGACGACACCGCGACCGACGCCGATGTGCTGCGGCGGAGCGCGCTGTCCGCGCCGATGCCGGGTGAGCCCGGACTCGTGACGGCGGGCCCGTCGGTCGCGGCCTCCCAGCGCCGCCTCCGCGAGGACCGCTCCCACCCGCTCACCACGCGACGGTGGTTCGTGGTCGCGGGAGGCGCGATCCTGCCCGTGCTGCTGCTCGCCGCCTGGCAGATCGCGACGACGACCGGGATGGTCTCGGTGGCGGTCTTCCCCTCGCCCGCGATGGTCTGGGCGGCCGGCGTCGACCTCGCCCAGCGCGGCGACCTCGGCCAGGACGTCGCCATCTCGACGCAGCGCGTGCTCATCGGGTTCGCGCTCGGCTCGGCGCTCGGGCTCGTGGTCGGCGCGCTCTTCGGGCTCTCCCGCGTCTGGGAGGTCGTCCTCGGCCCGACCCTCGGCGCGATCCGGGCGGTCCCGTCGCTGGCCTGGGTCCCGCTGCTGCTGCTCTGGATGGGCATCGGCGAGGAGTCGAAGATCACGCTGATCACGATCGGCGCGTTCTTCCCCGTCTTCACCACGGTGGCCACGGCGCTCGGCCACGTCGACCGGCACCTCGTCGAGGCGGGCCGCGCCTTCGGCCTCTCGGGCGTCCGGCTCTTCACGACGGTGCAGCTGCCCGCGGTGATCCCCTCCGTGATCTCCGGGCTGCGCCTCGCGCTCGCCCAGTCGTGGCTGTTCCTGGTCGCCTCCGAGCTCATCGCCTCCTCGATGGGCCTCGGCTTCCGCCTCATCGACAGCCAGAACAACGGCCGGATCGACCGGGTGTTCCTGGCGATCGTCCTGCTGGCCGTGCTGGGCAAGCTCACCGATGCCGTCGTCGGCGTGTTCCAGCGCTACGCCGTGAGGAAGTGGGCGTGAGCGCCGGGGAGGGAGCTCCGAGCGTGAGCGGGACGATCGCCAACCTGCTCGACGAGCACCGCCGGTTCCCCCCGCCCGCAGCCTTCGCCGCGCAGGCGAACGCGGGCGCGGAGGAGTACTCGCGCGCCGCCGCCGATCCGGTCGCGTTCTGGGAGGAGGCCGCCCGCCGCCTCGAGTGGGCGGAGCCGTGGCACACCGCCCACAGCTGGGAGCCTGCCGCTCCGCTGCCCGACGGCTCGCTCTCGGTGCCGCGCACGACCTGGTTCGAGGGCGGACGGCTGAACGTGGCCGTCAACTGCGTCGACCGCCACGTGGACGCGGGACGCGGCGGGAAGACCGCCCTCCACTTCGAGGGCGAGCGCGGCGACCGGCGGTCGATCACCTACGCCGAGCTCCAGCGCGAGGTCTCCCGCGCCGCTAACGCGCTGACCGCGCTCGGGATCGGGAAGGGCGACCGCGTCGTCGTCTATCTCCCGGTGATCCCCGAGACCATCGTCATCACGCTCGCGATCGCGCGGATCGGAGCGATCCACTCGCTCGTCTTCGGCGGCTTCTCCGCCGAGGCGGTGCGGTTCCGCGTGGAGGACACCGGCGCGAAGCTCCTGGTCACCACGGACGGGCAGTTCCGGCGCGGAGCGGCGGTGCCGGTCAAGGCGAGCGCCGACCGGGCGGTCGAGGGCGTCGCGTCGATCGAGCACGTCCTCGTCGTCCGCCGCACCGATGAGACCGACGTCCCGTGGACCCCGGGCCGCGACGTCTGGTGGCACGAGCTGGTCGACGCGCAGAGCGACGTCCACGAGGCCGAGGCCTTCGACTCCGAGACGCCGCTGTTCATCATCTACACCTCCGGCACGACCGGGAAGCCCAAGGGGCTGGTGCACACCAGCGGCGGCTACCTCACGCAGGCCTCCTGGACGCACTGGGCGGTGTTCGACGCGAAGCCGGACGACGTGCACTGGTGCACCGCCGACCTCGCCTGGGTCACCGCCCACACCTACGAGATCTACGGACCGCTCTCGAACGGGCTCACCCAGGTCATCTACGAGGGCACCCCGAGCACCCCGCACACCGCCCGGCACTTCGAGATCATCGAGCGGTACGGGGTGACCGTCTACTACACGGCGCCGACGCTGATCCGGACGCTGATGACCTGGTTCCCCGAGGGCGTGCCCGCCCGGTACGACCTGTCGAGCCTGCGCCTTCTCGGCACCGTCGGCGAGTCCATCAACCCCGAGGCCTGGGTCTGGTTCCACGAGGCGATCGGCGGCGGTCGCTGCCCGATCGTCGACACCTGGTGGCAGTCCGAGACCGGCGCCGCGGTGATGTGCCCGCTGCCGGGCGTCTCGACCCTCAAGCCGGGCTCGTCGCTCGGAGCCCTGCCCGGGCTCGGCGTCCTCGTGGTGGACGAGCACGGCGAGCGGGTGCCGAACGGCTCCGGCGGCTACCTCGTGGTCGACCGGACCGGGCCGGCGCTCGCCCGGACCGTGTGGGGCGACCCGGAGCGGTACCGCGACTCCTACTGGGCCCGCTACGCGTCCCAGGGGTGGTTCTTCTCGGGGGACGGCGCGAAGTACGACACCGACGGCGACGTCTGGGTGCTCGGCCGCGTCGACGACGTCATCAACGTCTCCGGGCACCGCCTGTCCACGATCGAGATCGAGTCGGCACTCGTCGCCCATCCGGCCGTCGGCGAGGCCGGAGTCGTCGGAGTCGCCGACGCGACGACCGGCCAGGCCATCGCGGCGTTCGTCATCCCCTCCGACGAGGCCGTCGACCGCGCCGAGGAGGACCCGGCCTACTGGGCCGCGCTCGGCACGACGCTCTCGGCGCTCCTGCGCGACCACGTGGCGGTCGCGATCGGTCCGATCGCCAAGCCGCGCGACGTGGTGGTGGTGCCGGATCTGCCCAAGACCCGCTCCGGCAAGATCATGCGGCGGCTGCTCGGCGACATCCGCGACGGCCGCCCGCTCGGAGACGTGACGAGCCTCCAGGACGACACCGTCCCGGCGCGCATCGCCCGCATCGTCGCCGAGCGCGGGTAGGCGCCGCGCCAGTCGGACGCGGCGGGCGGACCCTGTTTCGGGGAGGCGTCGGGAGCCTGCGCGTCCGCGGCGAGGAGGGGCCGCCGGGGAGCATCCGGAGTAGCGTGAAGCCGTGCGCGACGTCCAACAGCAGATCATCTCCGAGCTCCACGTCTCCCCCGCCGTCGATCCGGCCGTCGAGGTCGAACGGCGCAGCGGATTCCTCGCCGACTACCTCCGCAGCACCGGCGCGAAGGGCCTCGTCCTCGGCATCAGCGGCGGCCAGGACTCGAGCCTCGCCGGGCGCCTCTGCCAGCTCGCGGTCGAGCAGGTCCGCGCGAGCGGCGGCGACGCCTCCTTCATCGCGGTCCGCCTGCCGTACAAGGTGCAGGCCGACGAGGAGGACGCCCAGCTCGCCCTCACGTTCATCCGCCCGGACCGCCAGGTCGTCTTCGACATCCACCAGGGCGTCGACGGCGTGGCCGCAGCATTCGGCGATGCGGTCGACGAGCCGATCAGCGACTTCGTGAAGGGCAACGTGAAGGCGCGGATGCGGATGATCGCGCAGTACGCGATCGCCGGCCAGGCCGGGATGCTCGTCGTCGGGACCGACCACGCGGCCGAGGCGGTCACCGGCTTCTTCACGAAGTACGGCGACGGCGGCGCCGACGTCCTCCCGCTCACCGGCCTCACCAAGCGGCAGGGGCGCTCGCTCCTCGAGCACCTGGACGCACCGGCCCGGCTCTACGAGAAGGCGCCGACGGCGGACCTGCTCGACGACAACCCCGGCCAGACCGACGAGACGAACCTCGGGCTCACCTACGCCGACCTCGACACGTACCTCGAGGGCGGCGAGGTCGACCAAGCCGTCGCCGAGGCCATCGAGGCGCGGTACGCCGCGACCGAGCACAAGCGCCAGGTGCCGCTGTCGATGTTCGACGACTGGTGGCGCTGAGCCGCCGCTGACCGCTGCCAGCGGCCGGCAGCTCAGGACCGCACGGGGCCCCGCTGAGGCGGGGCTCCCGTGCGTCCGGCGCGGAACCGGCGCGCAGTCCGGACCTGCCGCGGTATCAGGAGTCGGCGCGGGCGTTGTAGACGAGCACCTCGCCGGAGTCGACGGAGGCGCGGTAGGCGCGGAACACGTCGAGGGCCTCGTCGCGGAGCACGCCGTCGACGACCTCGATCCCGCGGGCCTCGAACTGCGCGGCCCAGTCCTCGCGCATCGGCCCCTCGTCGAAGGTGCTGATCTCCTCGAGCTCGGGGCCGGAGCCCGCGACGACCAGGCGGCGCACCCCCGACCACATCGTCGCTCCGTAGCACTGCACGCACGGGCGCCAGTTGACGACCAGGTCGTGCGCGGGGAGGCCCTCGCCGCCGAGGTCCCAGGTGCCGAGCGCGGTCTGCGCGAGACCGAGCGCCGTCACCTCGGCGTGGCCGGACGAGACCCCGCTGCCGAGGACGACGTTCACTCCGACCGAGACGAGACGACCGGAGTCGCGCTCGACGACGATCGCCGCGAACGGGCCGCCGTTCCCCTCGCGGAAGTTGCGGTCGGCGAGCGCGTGCACGAGGGCCATCCGGTCCTCGAGGCTCGGGAGGACCTCGGGGACGTCGCGGAGGGCGTCACCGATCCAGGCGGGCAGGGCGATCTCGTAGCGGGTGGCGAGGCGGTCGATGTCCATGGGTCCTCCGGGAGACGGGGCGGGGCTGGGCGGCGGGCGGAGAGGGATGCGCGGCAGGCACGGCACAAATGTCGCGCGGGCGGCGGCGGCCGCCCCCCTCAGCCTCGCAGTGCCGAGCGCCGGAGACGGAATCGGCCCGGCGCGTCGACGCGGAGGTCAGGCGAGGAGGGCCTCGCCGAGCGCCGCGGCCTGCGCCGCCCAGAAGCGCTTCGCCACGCCGGTCCGGCGGAACAGGGCGTCGAAGCCGTGGAAGGCGCCCTCCACGATCTCGAGCCCGCACGGCACTC
Source organism: Rathayibacter sp. AY1D1 (assembly GCF_002932635.1). Classification (NCBI taxonomy): domain Bacteria; kingdom Bacillati; phylum Actinomycetota; class Actinomycetes; order Micrococcales; family Microbacteriaceae; genus Rathayibacter; species Rathayibacter sp. AY1D1. The sequence goes on along the minus strand of NZ_PSVY01000008.1, from coordinate 20,848 downwards.
CGGCCGCGCGCAGGCGCTCGGCGTAGCGGACGTCCTCGTCGTGGAAGAGGTCGAGGCCGCCGACGCCGATCCAGGCCGGCGGCAGGCCCGTGAGGTCGTCGCGGCGGGCGGGGGCGGCGTAGGCCGTGACGCCGGGGCCGCCGGGCTCGCCGGCGAGGTAGGCGGTCCAGCCGAAGCGGTTGCTGCCCGGGGTCCAGACGCGGACTCCGCGCGGAGGAGGACCGGGCCGGGTGACGGTGCGGTCGTCGAGCATCGGGTAGACGAGCAGCTGGAACGCGGGCTGCGCTCCTCCGCGGTCGTGGGCGAGGAGGGTCGCACCCGCGGCGATGCCGCCGCCCGCGCTCGCGCCTCCGACGGCGATGCGCGCCGGGTCGACGCCGCGCTCCTGCGCGTGCTCGACGAGCCGGTCGAACGCGGCCAGCACGTCCTCGACGGCAGCCGGGGCCGGATGCGCGGGCGCGAGGCGGTAGTCGACGGAGACGACCGTGATGCCCAGGGTGCGGGCGAAGTCGATGCAGGACGCCTCGTCCTGGAGGTGGCTGCCGAGCACCATGCCGCCGCCGTGCACCCAGAGGAGCGCGGGAGCGGTACCGCGGAGGATGCGCGGCCGATAGCTGCGGGCCCGGACGGGAGCGGCTCCGGCGACGGGGATCTCGACATCGTCGACCACGATGTCGGGCGGAGCCTCGCCTCCCTCGGCGGCGCGTCGCGTGGCGAGGCGCAGCAGTCGCGGGCCGAGGACGATCGGCGGGAGGAAGCGGCCGAGCGCGAGGTCGGGGTGGAAGAGGGGCGCCGTCGCGGCGGTGCGGGCTGACGCGGTCATGCGCGGGAGGCTACTCCTCGCGACCGTGCCGGCGCCCCTCGGCGGGACTACGGACGCACGAGGGTCTTGATCGCGCGGCGCTCGTCCATGGCGGCGTACGCCTCGGCGATCTCCTCGAGGGGCAGCTCGAGGTCGAAGACCAGACCGGGCTCGATCGCGCCGCTGAGCACGTCGGGCAGCAGCTCGGCCATGTAGCCGCGGACCGGCGCGACTCCGCCGTTGACGCCCACGTTCGAGCCGAACATCTGGCGGACGGGCAGCTCGGGGCCTCCGTTGGGGACGCCGACGTAGCCGACCATGCCGCCGGGGCGGGCGGAGTCGAGGGCCTGCTGCATCGACTCCTTGGTGCCGACGCACTCGAGCACGCAGTCGGCGCCGATCCCGCCGGTCAGCTCGCGGACGCGCGCGACGCCCTCGTCGCCGCGGGTCTCGACGATGTGGGTCGCCCCGAAGCGGCGGGCGAGGTTCTGCCGCGACTCGTGCCGCGACATCGCGATGATCGTGGTCGCGCCGAGGCGCTTGGCCGCCAGGACGGCGCAGAGGCCGACCGCGCCGTCGCCGACGACCGCGACGGTCGAGCCCGCGGTGACGCCGGCCGAGACCGCGGCGTGGTGGCCGGTCCCCATCACGTCGGCGAGGGTGAGCAGGCTCGGGATGAGCGCCGGGTCCGGATCGATGCCCACGCGGAAGAGCGTGCCGTCGGCGAGGGGCACGCGCACCTTCTCGCCCTGGGCGCCGTCCGCGAAGCCCTCCTCGCGGACCTCAGCGCCCCACCAGCCGCCGGTGAGGCACGAGGTGGAGACGCCGTTGGCGCAGTTCGCGCAGGTGCCGTCGCAGACGTAGAACGGGGCGATCACGAAGTCGCCGACCGCGACGTCGTGCACGTCGTCGCCGATCTCCTCGACGACGCCGACGAACTCGTGGCCGATGCGGTGCGCCTCCTTGGTGGGCGTGACGCCGCGGTAGGGCCACAGGTCCGAGCCGCAGACGCAGGCCGCGGTGACGCGGACGATCGCGTCGCGCCCCGTCGAGAGCTGCGGGTCGGGGACCTCCTCGAGTCGGATGTCGCGCTCGCCGTGGATGAGTGTTGCTCGCATGGGTGCTCCTGGTCGGGAGGGGGATGGGGTCGGCGTCCACGGTACGCCCGCGACCGGCCGCGGGCGCCGGAGAGGCGGGGGCTTGCACGAACGCGCGCCGACGCGGCCCAGGTGGAGAGCCGAGGCGCGGCCGGGGGCGGTCCGGCGCCGGGCGGGAGGCGTCCTGCCGGAACGGAGGGGCCCCGCAGCAGCCCTGCGCCGCGTCACGGCTGCGCCTCCGCCCAGCCGTCGCGCCCGATCACGACGTGCGCGAGGAACCGCAGGCCGCACGCCTCTGCCCCGTCGGCGATCGCCCGCGTCGCCGCACGGTCGGAGGGGAGCACCACGGCCTCGCCCGCGTGGCTGTGCGCCAGGCCGATGCCCGCCGCGCCGCGCGCCAGCACCTCGGCGAGCACGGCGGCGACGGGGATCTCGGCGTGCGCCGGGGCTCCGTCGGCCAGCGTCAGGACGTCGCGGACGGCTCCGGATTCGGCGAGCGCCACCGCCAGCACGGTCTCGACCGGCCGGGCGGCCAGCAGCGGAGCGACGAGCCCGGCCAGGCCGGCGGCGTCTGAGACGCGGGCGGCGCGCGAGGCGCGGTTCATCCTCCGCCGCAGCTCGAAGGAGGCGACCAGGCGGCAGGCGGCGACCTCACCGACTCCGCGGTGCCGCATCAGATCGGCCACCCCGGCCCGGGCGACGGCGTCGATGCCGCCGAAGCGCGCGAGGAGGCGCTGCGCGACGACGGTCGCGTTGGCGCCGCGGACGCCGGCCCCGATGAGCACGGCGAGGGTCTCGGCGTCGGTGAGCGCCTCCGGTCCGTAGGCGCGGAGGCGCTCCCTCGGCCTCTCCTCGGGAGGGAGGTCGGCCATCCGGGGGCCGGGCGTTTCGAAGGACATGCCGCCGACGCTACGGAGCCCGCCGGACGGGCGCGCCGCGGATCCCGCGACTGTGGACGACTCCCGCCCTCGCGCGCCCTGTGGAGGGACATCCCGTCGCCGCCCCCCGCGCTCCTCCCCCTGCGGGAACGCAGGAGTAGCGGTACTCGACCGCGACCACCGCGACGTCTGCGGACTCGCGACAGGGGTCGAGCACCCCGGTCAGTCCGACGCGGGCATCCCGGCCGTCACCGACAGGCTCTCGCCGTCCGGCGCCACGTCCACCAGCACCACGTCCCCGTCGCGCACCGTGCCGCCGAGCAGCGCCGTCGCCAGCTGGTCGTCGATCGCCCGCTGCATCAGCCGGCGCAGCGGCCGCGCGCCGTACTGCGGGTCGTAGCCGCGCTCGGCCAGCCACCCGCGGGCCGCGGGCGTCACCGCCAGGTCGAGCCGTCGCTCCGAGAGCCTCCTCGACAACCGGTCGACGTACAGCGACACGATCTCGCCGAGCTCCGTGCGGTCGAGCGCGTCGAAGATCACGATGTCGTCGAGCCGGTTCACGAACTCGGGCTTGAAGGCCTGGCGCACCATCTGCTGGACCGCCTCCTCCTTCTGCGGCCGCGACAGCGCCGGGTCCACGAGGAACTGCGACCCCAGGTTGGAGGTGAGGATGAGGATCGTGTTGCGGAAGTCGACCGTCCGCCCCTGGCCGTCGGTGAGCCGGCCGTCGTCGAGCACCTGCAGCAGGACGTCGAACACCTCGGGGTGCGCCTTCTCGATCTCGTCGAGGAGCACCACCGAGTACGGGCGGCGGCGGACCGCCTCCGTGAGCTGGCCGCCCTGCTCGTAGCCGATGTAGCCGGGAGGGGCGCCGACCAGCCGCGAGACGGCGAACTTCTCGCCGTACTCCGACATGTCGATGCGGACCATCGCCTTCTCGTCGTCGAAGAGGTGGTCGGCGAGCGCCTTCGCCAGCTCGGTCTTGCCGACGCCGGTCGGCCCGAGGAAGAGGAAGGAGCCGGTCGGCCGGTCGGGGTCGGAGATGCCCGCGCGGGTGCGGCGCACCGCGTCCGCGACGGCCGACACCGCCTCGTCCTGGCCGATCAGTCGGCGGTGCAGCTCGGTCTCGAGGTGCAGCAGCTTCTCGGTCTCGCCCTGCAGGAGGCGCCCGACGGGGATGCCCGTCCAGGCGGCGATCACCGCGGCGATGTCGTCGGCCGTCACCTGCTCGTTGACCATGCGGCCCTCGGCCGGCTCCTCCTCCGCCTCGGCGGCCGCGAGCTCGCGCTCGATCACCGGGATGTCGCCGTAGAGCAGCTTCGACGCGCGCTCGAGCTTGCCCTCGCGCTGCGCCCGCTCGGCGGCGATCCGCAGGGCGTCGAGCCGGTTCTTGAGCTCGCCGACGCGGTTGAGGGAGGCGCGCTCGCGCTCCCAGCGCTCCTGCAGCTCCTCGAGCTGGGCGCCGCGGCGGGCCAGGTCCTCGCGCAGCTTCTCCAGCCGCGCCTTCGAGGCCTCGTCCTTCTCCTTCTTCAGCGCCAGCTCCTCGAGCCTCAGCCGGTCGACGGAGCGGCGCAGCTCGTCGATCTCGACGGGAGCGGAGTCGATCTCCATGCGCAGCCGCGACGCGGCCTCGTCGATCAGGTCGATCGCCTTGTCCGGCAGCTGGCGGGAGGTGATGTAGCGGTTCGAGAGCGACGCGGCGGCGACCAGGGCGGAATCGGCGATCGCCACCTTGTGGTGCGCCTCGTAGCGCTCCTTCAGCCCGCGGAGGATCGCCACGGTATCCTCGACGGTCGGCTCGCCGACGAAGACCTGCTGGAAGCGGCGCTCGAGAGCGGCGTCCTTCTCGATGTACTGGCGGTACTCGTCGAGCGTCGTCGCGCCGATCATCCGCAGCTCGCCGCGCGCCAGCATGGGCTTGAGCATGTTCGCGGCCGCCACCGACCCCTCGCCGCCGCCCGCGCCCATCAGCGTGTGCAGCTCGTCGATGAAGGTGATGATCCGGCCGTCGGACTCCTCGATCTCCTGGAGCACGGCCTTCAGCCGCTCCTCGAACTCGCCGCGGTACTTCGCTCCGGCGATCAGGGCCGAGAGGTCGAGGCTGACGAGCTGCTTGCCCTTGAGGCTCTCGGCGACGTCGCCCGCGACGATCCGCTGGGCGAGCCCCTCGACGACGGCGGTCTTGCCGACGCCGGGCTCGCCGATGAGGACGGGGTTGTTCTTGGTGCGGCGCGTGAGCACCTGGCTGACGCGCCGGATCTCGGCGTCCCTCCCGATCACCGGGTCGAGCTTGCCGCTCGCCGCGATGGCGGTCAGGTTGACGCCGTACTGCTCGAGTGCGGACTTCTCGTCCTGCTGGGGCATCCGACCGGCCTGCATGATGGTGGTCTCCTCCGTGGCTCGAAAGTTGAGTTCGACGGACTCAACTTTACTCCCGCGACGGCTCCGGCGGTCAGGCCGTCAGAAGATCGCTGTCGCGGCCCTGGAGCGTCTCGAGCGCGTTCCGGAGGATCGAGCGCAGCCGGAACTCGTCGATCCCGGTCAGCGCCGAGATCTCGGCCTGCGAGAAGCCGCCGGCCGCAGCCAGCAGCAGGAGCTCGCGGTCCGGGCAGTCGAGGGCGAGCAGGCCGCTGCCGAGCGGACGCCGGGCGAGCTCGTGCGCGGTGCCGAGGGTCTCGCAGAGGACCTCGAGCACCCACAGCACGGGCTCCGGCGAGCGGGCGCCCTCGCGGGAGCGGCGCCAGACGGCGGTGAAGACGTCGGTGCAGAGCCGGTCGCGGCCGGCCGGGTCGGCCTGGACCGTGCCGACGCACGCCGAGACGAGGCCGCCGAAGCGGTCGACGAGCTCTCCCAGAGCGGAGGCGTCCCCCGTGGCGGAGCGGGCCAGCAGACGGGCGGCGTCCTGCGTCAGCGGCGGACGCACCCGTCCTCCGGTCGCGTCCTCGCCTCCAGCACTCACAGGCCTCAGCGTGTCACCGACTCCGGGACGGCGGGACCAGTTGCGCGGAAGGGGGGTGACATGTATGGAGCGGATCCGCTATCCGACATCAGAGGCGCGGCCAGCGCGCGCGGGCGAAGCAGAAGAGCCCGTAGGCGATGAGCCCGACGGCGACGAAGCCGAGGAGGAGCACACCTGCCGGCAGCTCCACGAGCGACTTCAGCGCCTCGTCGAGCCCGCCCGCCTGCTCCGGATCATGGGTGACGGCGGCGACGATCAGCAGCACGCCGAGAGCGCCGAGGACCACGCCCTTGGCGACGTAGCCGGCGACGCCGAGCACGGTGACGACGGTGCCCGCCGTACCGCCCGGCTCCGCGACGTTCTCGAGGAACTTCCTGCTCGCTCCGCGGTACACGAAGACGCCGCCGACCGCGAGGACGGCCAGTCCCGCGATCACGAGCAGCACGACTCCGCCCGGCGCCGAGAGCACCTGCGCGCTCGCGCTCTCGGACGACTCGGACGAGCTCGACCCGCCGCCCGTCGCGAACTTCAGCGCCGTCACGCCGAGGGCGCCGTAGACGACGGCCTTGCCCGCCTCCTTCAGCCGGCTGCCCCAGGTCTTCAGGGCGCTCTCGCGCGGGCGGACGAGGAACGCCTCGAGCAGCCCCCAGAGCGCCAGGCCGAAGAGGCCGACCGTGCAGATCCAGAGGATCACCAGACCGCCGGGCTGCGCCGCGAGGGCGCCGAGAGCACCGCTCTGGTCGGCCTCGCCTCCGCCGCCGCGGGCCACGCCGAGCGCGATCACTCCGATCAGGAGGTGGACGAGGCCGTTCGCCGCGAAGCCGCCGCGGGCGAGGGTCCGCACCGCCCGCGAGTCCTGGATGTCGTCGGCGGTGCGCTGGGCGTCGGCGGTGCTCGGAGTGTTCACAGGGTGGACGCTACGCGTTTCCACACCCCCGCGCCCGGCGCTCCGCCGTTCGGAGCTGCTCCCGGAGCCGGTTCTCCACACCTTTCCACAGGGTTGTCCACAGCTGTGGAATCGCTGGAGGGACGAGCGGATCACACGTCGACGGCGCGGACGAGCCCGTCCTGCACGCCGCCCAGCCAGTCGTAGACGCTGCGGATCGCGGCCGCACTCCCCTCCTCCGGGACGACGTCGTCGGTGTCGTCGATCCCCAGCCGCACGGCCAGAGCGAGCCGCATGTCGGTCAGTGCGCGGAGCCAGGCGATCGCCTGCGGCTCCTCGAGACGGACCGCGACCTCGCCCAGCCCCTCGAAGATCCGGCCGTGACTCGTGCCGTCGCCGGCGTCGAGGGCCGCCGTGACGGCGCGGGCGTCGTCCATCTTGCGGGCGGCGAGGTCCGGAGCGGTGAAGCGGCGGAACTCGTCGGCCGCCTCGGCGTCGTCGCGGTAGGCGTCGGGCAGGAGGCGGGCGAGCGCCGGATCGGAGCGGGCCTCCTCCGAGGACGCCCCGCGATCGAGCAGCTCGAGCATCTCGCCGGCCAGATGGCGGAGGATCCCGGCCTCCTCGCGGTCGAAACGGGCGACGGCCGCTCCGGAGGAGTCGCGGCGGAACGCGCGCATCAGCCGAGTCCTCGGATGCCGCGAGCGGGGTGCTCTCCGGTCTCCGCGGCCGCGGGGCGCAGCGGGGCGCTCACGCGTCGGCCTTCTGCAGCGTCGCCCACAGGCCGTAGCCGTGCATCGCCTCCACGTGCCGCTCCATCTCCTCGCGGTTGCCGGTCGCGACGACCGCGCGCCCCTCGGTGTGCACCTGCAGCATCAGCCGCTCCGCCTCGGCCCGGCCGAAGCCGAAGTAGCTGCGGAAGACGTACGAGACGTACGACATCAGGTTGACCGGATCGTCCCAGACAAGCACGATCCACGGGACCTCGGCCGCCGAGCGGGTCGCCAGGCGCTCGTCCGCGCGCTCGATCGTGTCCGCCATCCCTCCAGCGTAGGCCGCGGCGCGGACGGACGCCCGGGCGCGCAGGCCGGAGCGTGCTGCCCGCAGCCCGCGAGCGCCCAGGAGTCGTCGCACTCGGCGCGGAGCCGCGAGGACGAGACCGCGAGAAGCCAGGAGTCGTCGCAGTCGAGCGCGAGTGCGACGACTCCTGGACGGTCGGAGCAGAGTCAGCAGCGGCGCCCGCCCTACGCCGACAGGCGCGGCAGGACCTCCCGGGCGAAGAAGTCGAGGTGGTCGAGGTCCTGCAGGTCCATGAACTGCAGGTAGACGCGCTCGCAGCCGGCCTCGCGGAGGGACTCGAGGCGGTCGACCGCCTCGTCGACGCCGCCGGCCACTCCGTGCTCGCGCAGCTCGGCGGGCTCGCGGCCGATCGCCGCGGCACGGCGCGTGAACTCCGCCTCGTCGCCTCCGCCGACCGCGATCAGCGCGACCGAGTGCACGAGCGACGAGGGCTCGCGCCCGATCGCCCGGCACGCCTCGTCGACGCGCTCGAAGGCCCCCGGGATCGCGTCGAAATCGGGGAAGGGCAGGTTGAACTCGCTCGCGAACCGCGCCGCGAGCGCCGGGGTCCGCTTGGGGCCGCCGCCACCGACGATCACCGGCAGCGGCAGGCGGGCGGGCTTGGGCAGGGCCGGGGAGTCGGTCAGCGTGTAGTGCTCGCCGGCGAAGGAGTAGCGCTCGCCGACCGGCGTCGACCACAGGCCGGTCACGATCTCGAGCTGCTCCTCGAGGAGGTCGAAGCGGCGCGGAGGGAAGGGGATGCCGTACGCGGCGTGCTCCTCCTCGAACCAGCCGGTGCCGAGGCCGAGCTCGGCACGGCCCCCGGACATCGCGTCGACCTGGGCGACCTGGATCGCGAGGATCCCCGGCGGCCGGTAGGTGACGGAGGAGACGAGCGTGCCGAGCGCGATCCGCTCGGTCTCGCGGGCGAGGCCGGCGAGCGTCGTCCACGCGTCGGACGGGCCTACGCCGGGGTCGCCGTCCCCCATCCGGAGGTAGTGGTCGGAGCGGAAGAAGCCGTCGTAGCCGAGGCTCTCGGCGGCCTGCGCGACGGCGAGGAGGTCCTCGTAGCTCGCGCCCTGCTGGGGTTCGGTGAACACTCTGAACTGCACGGGTCCAGCCTCCCGCACCGGGGCCGGATCATGCCAGCCCGGCTCCCCCGGCCGGGGCCGCCGACGGGCCCCCGTGTACCGTGGACGGTTGCCGCCGACGAGAGGACCCCATGTCCGAGCACCCGTCCTCCCCGGACACCGCCCCCGCCACCGCGGGCACGACCGCCCCTCCGCACCGCCTCGCGCGGTGGGTCTTCTGGCCCGCCGCCGTCCTGACGCTGTCGATCGCGGCCTTCGCGATCCTCGCGCCCGACGCCGCGACCTCCGTGTTCTCGACACTGCAGACCACGGTCGTCAACACGTTCAGCTGGTACTACGTGCTGATCGCCGCGGTCTTCGTGGCCTTCGCGATCTGGATGGGCGTCAGCCGCTTCGGCGACATCAAGCTCGGCGCCGACGACGACGAGCCCGAGTTCTCGATGCTCGCCTGGATCTCGCTCCTCTTCGCCGCCGGCATGGGCATCGGCCTCGTCTTCTACGGCGTCGCAGAGCCGCTCACCCACTTCGCCACTCCGCGCCCGGGCGTCACCGGCACCGAGACGCAGCTCGCGCAGAGCGCGATCTCGCAGACCTACCTGCACTGGGGCGTCCACGCCTGGTCCATCTACGTGGTGGTCGGCCTCGCCCTCGCCTACGCGATCCACCGCCGCAAGCGGCCGGTGTCGATCCGCTGGGCGCTGGAGCCGCTGCTGGGCCGCCGGGTCCGCGGCGGCTGGGGCAACGCGATCGACGTGGTCGCCCTGGTCGGCACCATGTTCGGAGTCGCGACCTCGCTCGGCCTGGGCGTCACCCAGATCTCGGCGGGCCTGGAGGCGAGCGGCATCGTGGAGTCGTCGCTCACCGTGCAGATCGTGGTCATCGCCGTGGTCACGGGCCTGACCGTCTTCTCGCTGATCTCGGGCGTGGGCAAGGGCATGAAGTGGCTCTCGACCGGCAACCTGCTGCTCGCCGCCGCGCTCCTCGTCTTCGTGCTCGTCGCCGGCCCGACCCAGTTCCTCCTCCGCGAGTTCGTGCAGTCGCTCGGCAACTACCTGCAGAACTTCATCGGCCTGACCTTCACGGTCAGCGCCTACGCCGGGCGCGAGGGCGAGCAGTGGCAGGCCTCGTGGACCACGTTCTACTGGGGCTGGTGGATGTCGTGGGCGCCGTTCGTCGGCATCTTCATCGCCCGCGTCTCCAAGGGCCGGACGGTCCGCGAGTTCGTCGGCGGCGTGCTGCTCGTGCCGACGATCATGACCTTCCTCTGGTTCAGCGTCCTCGGCGGCACCGCCATCTACCGCGAGCTCTACGGCGACGGCGGCCTCGTCGGCGCCGACGGCTCGGTCGACACCAACCTGGCGCTCTTCTCGATGCTGCAGGGACTGCCCGCGGGCTCGGTGCTGACGATCGGCGCGATCCTCCTGATCGGCGTCTTCTTCGTGACCTCCGCCGACTCCGGAGCGCTCGTGATGTCGATGATCGCGACCGGCGGCGAGCCGGAGCCGCGCAACCGCATCCGCGTGTTCTTCGCCGTCGCGACCGCGCTGCTCGCCCTGTCGCTCCTGGTCGCCGGCGGCCTCGACGCCCTGCAGACCGCGGCGATCCTCTCGGCCCTGCCGTTCAGCGTCGTGATGATCCTGATGTGCGTCGCGACGGTGATCGCCTTCCGCCGCGAGATCCGCGCCTACGACAAGGCCCGCCGCAAGGCGTTCGTCGGCGACATCGGCACGTTCTACGGCCTCGAGGTCGAGGATCCGGCGGAGCGCGAGCCCGCCCACCCGATCAAGCGCCTCGCGCACCGCCTGAAGCCGGGGTCGAAGGAGTAGTCGGCTCTGAGGAGCAGCCAGGTCGGAGGAGGCCGGGCGCCGCTGGGGCGCCCGGCCGGCCGATCAGCTGGGCGACGGGATGAAGGGGTGCTCCGGCGGGTCCTGGTCGTCGCCGAGGCGGGCGTCGGCGCCCTGGTCGAGCGCCTCGTCGATCGACTCGGGGTCGTCGATCTCGGCCGGGTCCTCCGGCGGGACCGGCAGGGAGTCGCCGTCGGGGCGGGTGGTGTCGGTGACGTCCTCGGGGGCGTCGAAGCCGAAGCTGCTCATGGTTCCCTCTCCGCGGTGCGCCCGGGAGGCGGCGCCGCTGCGGGCAGCCTAGGTCGCGTCCCCGGAGGCGGTCACGGACTTGACGGGGCACCCGAGGGGCCCCGCGGGGTCGGCCTGCTCCGGAGGAGCCTCCGCCCCGGCAGCCGTCAGTGCACGTACTCGAGCAGGTCGGCTCCGAGGGTGCGCATGCCCTCCAGCACCGCGAGGCGGTAGTGCAGGGTCGTGTCGTCGAACTGGGTGGCGACCGCGTAGGCGACTCCGGCGCGCGGGCCGCGGAGGACGCCGGCCTCGGCGCGGACGCCGACGTCGGTGCCGGTCGCGTTGACGAGCAGGACCCCGTGGTCGGGGTGGCGGTGCGCGAGCGGGTCGAGCCCGAACGAGGCGGCGACCATCGAGAGGTCGGTGCCGAGCGAGAGCCAGCCGATCACCCGCGAGCTCACGGCGGCGTCCACGATCTCGCCGTTCGCGAGGGTGGCGAGCAGCCAGGTCAGCTCGCGGGCGGAGCCGATCGAGAGCTGCGGCGCGTCGTCCGGGCCGCGCTCGTCGCGCACGACGTCGAGCAGGGCGGTGCGGGAGAGGCCGAGCGCCTCGGCCCGCTCGCGCACGGCGTCGAGACCGACGCGGCGCAGCAGGACGTTGGTCGCGAGGTTGTCGCTGGAGGCCCCGACGAGGGCGGCGAGGTCGGCGATCGGCATCGACGGCACCTGGAGGTGCTGCCAGAGCCCGGAGCCCGAGACCGCGTCCGCCGCGGTCCGGTCGACCAGGCGCAGGTTCTCCTGCGGCTCGTTCGCCAGCCGGGCGGCGACCTCGATCAGCAGCACGACGGTGCCGAGGGAGGCGGTGGGCATCGAGACGGAGTCGTCGACCGCGAACAGGGTGCGGCCGGTCGCCAGGTCGACGGCGCGCGCCGAGACGACGACCCCGTCGATCGCGAGACGGCCGAGGGCGTCGAAGCCGCGCTGGAAGTTCTCGCGGTCGCCGCCGCCCTTGTGGCGCCCCCGGCGGTTGCGTCGGCTCTCACGGCGGGTCTCGCTGGTGGGGATCACCACGGGTACGGTCCCTCTACGGGTCGGGAGTGCGGTCGTGCGGAGGGGGGACCTGGGTCCTCACGCGCCGGCAGGACGCGCGATCGGCGGACGACCCCGCGGCATCGGTCGGCTCTCGATGCCCGGGGCTCCTCGTCCGTGGTGCGGAGGTGGTCGGCGGCGACTACCAGATGGTGACGCGCTCGCTCGGGGAGAGCCAGAGGGCGTCGCCTTCGGAGACGTCAAAAGTAGCGTAGAACTCGTCGATGTTCCGGACGATCTGGTTGCAGCGGAACTCGGCCGGAGCGTGCGGATCGATGGCGAGGAGGCGGATCGTCTCCTCGTCGCGGGACTTCTGCTGCCAGGCCTGCGCCCAGGAGAGGAAGAAGCGCTCGGCGCCGGTCAGGCCGTCCACGACGGGCGGCTCCTCGCCGTCCAGCGAGAGCAGGTACGCCTTCCAGGCGATGCCGAGACCGCCGAGGTCGCCGATGTTCTCGCCGATGGTCAGGGCGCCGTTCACGTGGTGCCCGGGCGTGGTCGCGGGAGCGAGCGCGTCGTACTGCGCGATGAGCGCCTTCGTCCGCTCCTCGAACGCGGCCCGGTCCTCCTCGGTCCACCAGTCGGTGAGGCGGCCGTCGCCGTCGAAGCGCGAGCCCTGGTCGTCGAAGCCGTGGCCGATCTCGTGACCGATGACGGCGCCGATCGCTCCGTAGTTCGCGGCGGGGTCGCGGGCCTCGTCGAAGAAGGGGAACTGCAGGATCGCGGCCGGGAAGACGATCTCGTTGAAGCCCGGGTTGTAGTACGCGTTGATCGTCTGCGGGGTCATGAACCACTCGTCGCGGTCGAGCGGGCGGCCGATCTTGCCGAGCTCGCGGGCGAACTCGAACTCGGCCACGCGGCGGGCGTTGCCGAGCAGGTCGGCCGGGTCGATCGAGAGGGCGGAGTAGTCGCGCCAGCGCACCGGGTAGCCGATCTTGGGCGTGAACTTCGCGAGCTTCTCGAGCGCGCGCTCGCGGGTGGCGGGGCTCATCCACTCCAGGTCGACGATGGAGCGGCGGTACGCCTCGATGAGGTTCGCGACCAGCACGTCCATCGCGGCCTTCGCCGTCTCGGGGAAGTGGCGGGCGACGTAGGTGCGGCCGACCGCCTCGCCGAGCGACCCCTCGACGAGCGAGACGGCGCGCTTCCAGCGCTCCCGCTTCTGCGGGGTGCCGGTGAGGGTGCGGCCGTAGAAGTCGAAGTTGGCGTCGACGAAGCCGCTGGACAGGTAGGCCGCGGCTCCGCGGATCACCTGCCAGGACAGCCAGTCGCGCCAGGCCGGGAGCCGGTCCTCGATGAGCAGGCCCGCGAGGCCCTGGAGGAAGCTCGGCTGGCGGACGACCACCTCGGCGAGCGCCCCCTCCGGAGCGCCCATCGCAGTGAGCCACACGCCGAGGTCGACGCCCGCGGCGAGCTCCTCGACCTCGGACCAGGAGCGGAGGTTGTAGGTCGCCTGGCTGTCGCGGCTGCGGACCTTGTCCCAGTGGGCGGCAGCCAGATCGGTCTCGAGGGCGACGATGCGCTCGGCGCGGGCCTCGGCGGCGTCGATGCCGGCCAGCGCCAGCATCCGCGCGACGAACGGCGTGTAGGCCTCGCGGACGGAGGCGAACTCCTCCTCGCGGTAGTAGCTCTCGTCCGGCAGGCCGAGGCCGCCCTGGTTGACGAAGACGAGGTAGCGCTCGGGGCTGCCCGGGTCGTTGTCGACGAAGAGGCCGAAGAGCCCGGGGACGCCGGTGCGCTCGAAGGCGCCGACCGCGCGGAGCAGGCCGGGGATCGAGTCGACCCGCTGCACGGCGGCGAGGTCGTCGGCGATCGGGGCGGCGCCGAGCTCCTCGGCCCGCTCCTCGTCCATGAAGGAGGCGTAGAGGTCGCCGAACAGGCGCTCCTCGGTGCCGTGCTGCGCGGTCTGCGCCTCGACGATGATGTCGCGCACGGCCTTCTCCGCCTCCTCCTGGAGGACGTGGAAGGAGCCGTAGCGCGCCTTGTCGGCGGGGATCTCGGTGCGGTCGATCCAGAGCCCGTTGACGTGCCGGTAGAGGTCGTCCTGCGGGCGCGTCGCGGGGTCGAGTTCGGAGCGGTCGATACCGGAGCGAGGCGTCGTCGAGGTCATGGCGGACAGCCTACGTCGGGCCGCCGACACGGTGGCGCGAGGTGCGGCGGGTCGAGCGCGGAGCCGCGGAGGGCGGGCGCGGAGCCGCGGGAGGGCCGGGCGCGCCACCGTCCGGCTCGCGGGGGCGGACTGCTCCTGCGAGCCGGACGGTGGCCGACGGGGACGCCGGAGCGTCAGCGCCCGAGCTGCTCCTCGACGTACGCGCGGATCGGCGTGGTCGGCCGCCCGATCAGGCGGGCGAGCGAGCCGTCGGTCCCGCCGAGGAGGCCGTCGGCGATGTTCGCGTCGAGGCCGACGACGAAGCCGACTCCGCCCTCGGGGACGCCGGCGCCGGTGAGGACGCGGGCGTGCTCGTCGGAGGAGACGTGGCTGATCGCGGCGTCGCGTCCGGCGACCTCGGCGACGATCGCGGCCAGCTCGTCGAAGCTCCAGGCGATGTCGCCGGAGAGCTCGTGCACGGTGCCGACCAGGGACGGGTCGGTCAGGGCGACCGCTGCGGCCTCGGCGTAGTCGGTGCGCGCGGCGCTGGCGACGCGGCCCTCGCCGGCGCTCGAGAGGGTGCTGCCGGTGGAGGCGAGCTCGGCGACGGTCTGCTCGTAGTTCTCGTTGTACCAGCCGTTGCGGAGGACGACGGCGGGGATGCCGCTGGCGGCGATCGCCTCCTCCGTGGCCTTGTGCTCGGGGGCGAGGATGAGCGCGCTCGTGGTCGCCTTCGGGGCGCTCGTGTAGACCAGGCGCGCGCCGGCGCGGACGGCGGCGTCGATCGCGGCGGTGTGCTGCGCGACGCGCCTGCCGACCTCGGAGCCCGAGACGAGGAGGACGGCCTCGGCGCCGGAGAAGGCGGCGTCGAGCGAGGCGGGGTCGTCGAAGTCCGCGACGGCGGTGCGGACGCCGAGGTCGGCGGCGAGCGCCTCGAGCTTCGCGGCGTCGCGGCCGGTGGCGACGATGTCGGAGGCGGCGGTGCCGCGGGCGAGCAGGTGCTCGACGGCGAGACGGCCGAGGTGGCCGGTGGCTCCGGTGACGACGAGGGTCATGAGGGGTCCTTCCTGACGGGTGGGGCGGGCGGGGTCCGCCGCCAGGAGGGTGCAACCGGCGCATCCTCCTCCTGCTTCCCGGAATGCAGTACCCACTATTTCGTTAGTACTGTCATCACCCCTGTCCCGAGGAGCACCCATGACGATCGCCGACTCCCCCCTGCTCGCCGGGGACGTCTACTCCGCCGACTGCCCGAGCCGCGAGGTCTTCGGCCACGTCACCAGCAAGTGGGGCGTCCTGGTGCTCGCGGCGCTCGCTCCGGGCACGCTGCGCTGGGGCGCTCTGCGGCGCCGGATCGGCGGGATCAGCGAGAAGATGCTCGCCCAGACGCTGCGGATCCTGGAAGAGGACGGCTTCGTGCACCGCGAGGCGCGGCCGGTCGTCCCGCCGCACGTCGAGTACCGGCTGACGCCGCTGGGAGCGGAGCTGGCGGATCGGCTGCTGCCGGTCGTCGAGTGGATCGCGGGGAACGTCGGGGCGGTCCTGGAGGCGCGCTCGGAGGGCCGCCGGGAGGGAAGGTGAGCCTCACCTTCTTGTGAGAACGTTCACAATCCGTTCAGGGAGGAGCCTCCACCCGGCGGCATCGGCGCCCCCTCCCCCTGCTTGCCTCGATCGCGTCTCCTGCTCGTGATCGAAGGACCTCCATGTCAGACACCGCCCGCCGCCCGCTCCTCCTCCCGATGGCCGGCCACGTGCGCGGCAAGCGCAGCCCCGTCACCTGCGCGCTGAAGTGCGCCAACGCCTGCTCCACCGCGACCTGCAACACGTCGCACAACAGCTACTTCCGCGACATCGTCTCGTCGCAGCTCTCCCGCCGCAGTGCCCTCGGCCTCGGCCTGGCCGGCGCGGTCACCGTCGCCGTCGCCTCCGCCGGAGGAGCGCCCACCGCCGAGGCGGCCGTGGCGACCGCGGCCGACGGCTCGCCGCTCGCCTTCACTCCGATCGCTCCGGTGCCGTACACGGTCGACCGGTTCACCGTCCCCGAGGGCTTCGCGTGGCAGCCGATCATCCGCTGGGGCGACCCGCTCTTCGCCGACAGCCCCGCCTTCGACATCGCCGACCAGACGGAGGCCGCCCAGGCCGCGCAGTTCGGCTACAACAACGACTACACCGACATCGTCGAGATCCCGGGCTCGAAGCGCCTCCGCGCCCTGCTCGTCGTGAACCACGAGTACACGAACGAGAGCATCATGTTCCCGGCCGCGCAGCTCGAGGCGGAGCCGGAGCGCGTGCGCGCCGTCGGCCGCGCCGCCCACGGCCTCAGCGTCGTCGAGCTGGTCCGCACCGCGGTCGACCGCCCGTGGGCCTACGTCCGCGGGGGCGAGCGCAACCGCCGCTACCTGCTCGACACCCCCTACGAGGTGACCGGCGCCGCCGCCGGCACCGACCTGCTGAAGACGGTCGCCGACCCCGAGGGCCGCACCGTGCTCGGCACGCTCGGCAACTGCTCCGGGGGCACGACGCCGTGGGGCACGATCCTCTCGGGCGAGGAGAACTTCAACGGCTACTTCCGCGCCGTCGGCACGAGCGACGCCGAGAAGCGCTACGGCCTCGCCGACTCCGAGACCTCGCGCCTCTGGGAGCTCGACGACCCCCGCTTCGACGCCCGCACCCCGGGCTACGAGAACGAGCCGAACCGCTTCGGCTGGATCGTGGAGTTCGACCCCTTCGACCCCGACTCCACGCCGAAGAAGCACACGGCGCTCGGCCGGCTCAAGCACGAGGGCGCGAACGTCATCATCGCCCCGGACGGCCGCGTGGTCGCGTACCAGGGGGACGACGAGCGCTTCGACTACCTCTACAAGTTCGTCTCGACGAAGCGCTACATCGAGGGCGACCGCGCCCACAACAAGACCCTGCTGGAGGAGGGCGACCTCTACGTCGCCCGCTTCACCGGCGACTCCCCCGTGGCCGAGATCACCGGCACCGGGGCGGCCCCCTCGGACGGCGGCTTCGACGGCATCGGCGAGTGGCTGCCCCTGGTGCTGAACGGCGCCTCGACGATCGCCGGGATGAGCGTCGCCGAGGTGCTCGTGCACACCCGCCAGGCGGCGGACGCCGCGGGCGCGACCAAGATGGACCGCTGCGAGGACGTGCAGCCCAGCCTGGTCAGCGGCCGGATCTACGTGGCCTGTACCAACAACTCCGCCCGCGGCACCGAGGGCGCCAAGGAGGGCGCGACCGAGGTCAACCCGCGCACCGAGAACCGCGACGGCCACATCGTCGAGATCATCGAGGACGGCGGCGACCAGACCGGCCGCACCTTCACCTGGAACCTGCTGATGCTCTGCGGCGACCAGGCGCAGGGCGACGTCGTCTACTTCTCCGGCTTCCCGGCGGACCAGGTCTCGCCGATCTCGTGCCCGGACAACCTGGCCTTCGACTCGGTCGGGAACCTCTGGATCTCGACCGACGGCGCCCCGAGCGGCATCGGCTACAACGACGGGCTCTTCAAGGTCGCGCTCGAGGGCGCGACGCGCGGCAGGGTGGAGCAGTTCCTCTCGGTGCCCCGCGACGCCGAGACCTGCGGACCGATCGTCCACGACCTCGACCAGCACGTGTTCGTGGCGGTGCAGCACCCGGGCGAGGAGGGCACCTTCGAGGCGCCGACCTCGTTCTTCCCGGACTACGGATCGACGGCGGCGGGAGCGGTGGCGGCACCGCGTCCGACCATCGTGCAGATCCTGCCGGCGTCGCAGGTCGTGGCGCCGACTCCGACGCCGACCGCCGGGCCGACCACGGCACCGACGACCCCGCCGACCACCGCGCCCACGGCGACTCCCACCACGGCACCGACCGCCGGGCCGACTGCGGCGCCCACCGTTGCTCCGTCCCCGGTGCCCACGACCGCGCCGACCGGCACGCCGACCCCGCTGCCCGTCGGCGGCTCGGGCGGCGGGCTGGCCTCGACCGGAGTCGAGAGCGTCGGCCTGATCGCGGGCGCCACCGCGCTCCTGGCCGCGGGCGCCACCGCGCTCGGACTCGGAGCGCGCCGCCGCGCGGCCGCCGAGGGCGAGGACGACCAGCAGGCGTGAGGCCGGACAGGGCCCGGGACCGATCACAGGATCGGGGCCCGGGCCCTGTCGCGCTCGGGGACCCGCCGCTCAGGCCCCCGGGACCGGCGGGCCGGTGCGCCAGCGGAGGATCGCCGCGGCGTCGGCGTCGTGCGGCAGCGTCACCACGTCGACCCCCTCCGGAGCGGTGCGGGAGTCGGTGACGAGCACGCGCGCGTCCGTGAGCACGGCGGCGCGGGCCAGCGCGAGGGCGGCGTCGACGGAGTCGATCACCTCGGCGCCCAGCGCCTCCTCCGGGGCCGACGCGACCCACGGCTCCGTGGCGAGCGCCAGCAGAGCGCGCTCGCGCAGCCGGCCGGGGTCGAGCACCAGCGTCTCGACCTGTGCCGAGGCCAGCGCCGTGACGATCGCGCCGAGCGAGTACTCGACGGTGCGGCGCGGCTCCCCGGTGCGCAGGGCGTCGAGCACGTCCTCCTTCTCGCGCAGCAGGATGCGGTCGAGCTGCTCGTCGACGAACCGCTCCAGCGCCCCCTCCTCGCTGCCGGCGGCCCGCGTGTTCACGGGCTCGACGGCCAGGATCGCGGCGCTGCTCGGCGAGAGCTGCTGCGCGAGCAGCTGCCGGGCGTGGATGTCCCCCGCGACGACCAGCAGGCACGGCCGGTGCACGCGCACGAGCTCGTCCACCGCGGCGGCGAGCTCGGCCTGCGTGCGCCGCCAGATCTCCTCCGCGTGGTGGTGGAACCGGTCGTGCCGCCAGCCGCCGGCCTGCGCCTTGTGGAGGGTGTCGGTGCGGCCCTGCACGGCCTGCTCGGCCTCGGGTCGCTGCGCGCCCAGGCGGTGCAGGCGGATCTCGCCGCCGTCCCGCGAGGTCTCGACGACGAGGACGCGCAGGTCGGGCCGGTGCTGCAGCAGCGGCACGATGTCGGGGAGCGGGCTGTAGGAGACGCCCTCGGGCGCGACCGGCCGACCCGGCAGCACCTCGTTCAGCACGACCCTCCCGTCCACGGCGACCGCGAAGAGGCAGCAGCCGCCCTGGGGGCGCCCGGCCCCCTCGAGCAGAGCGGTGAGGGCCCGGATGTCGGCCTGCGGCGCACCCTGGCGGGCGAGCTCGTCTCCGAGGGACGTGGCGCGCTCGAGCGAGATGTCCGGCGGATCGCCGGAGTCGATCGCGAGGTCGACGTAGAGCTGCGACACGGGCCGGGAGTCGCGGAGGAGCTCGGCCAGGGTCGGGAGAGCGGGGGTGGTGGTCACCATCGGGTCGTCCTTTCCTGTCGTGTCCCGACAGTGTCGGACGGCAGGAGCGGGAGGAGGGACGGGGTTGACTGCTCGCGCGCGCCTCAGAGCAGGCGGCGCGCGGAGGCCCAGGCGGTGAGCTCGTAGCGGGAGGAGAGCTGCAGCTTGCGGAGGACGGCGGAGACGTGGGACTCGACCGTCTTGACCGAGATGAAGAGCTCGGCGGCCGCCTCCTTGTAGGCGTAGCCGCGGGCGATCAGGCGCATCACCTCGCGCTCGCGGGCCGAGAGCCGGTCGAGCTCGTCCACCGACTCCGCCTGCTCGCCCGCCAGCGCCCCGAAGGCGTCGAGCACGAAGCCGGCCAGGCGCGGCGAGAACACGGCGTCCCCGCCCGCCACCGCGAGCACGGCCCGGCTCACCTCGGCTCCGGAGCTGGCCTTGGTGATGTAGCCGCGGGCGCCCGCGCGGATCACGCCGACCACGTCCTCCGCGGCGTCCGAGACGCTGAGCGCCAGGAAGCGCGACGACGACCCGGCGCTGCGCCGCAGCACCTCGGCCCCGCCTCCGCCCGCACCGCCCGGCAGGTGCACGTCGAGCAGCACCACCTCGGGCGCGAGCGAGGCGACCAGGCCGACGGCGGAGTCGACGTCGGCCGCCTCCCCGACGACCTCGAGCTCGGGGGCGAGGTCGGCCCGCAGGCCGGAGCGGAAGATGGAGTGGTCGTCGACCAGCAGCACGCGGGTCACCGCTCGACCTCCGCGGGGAGCCGAAGATGCACCTCGGTGCCGGTGCCGCCGACTCCGGGGCGCACGGTCGCGCTGCCGCCCGCGCGCGCCATCCGGCCGATGATCGACTCGCGGATGCCGAGGCGGTCGCCGGGCACCTCGTCGAGGACGACGCCGGGGCCGCGGTCGCGCACGAACACGTCGACGCCCTGCACGGAGGACTCGAGGTACACCGAGACGTCGCCGCCCGCGTGCCGGGCCGCGTTCAGCACGGCCTCGCGGGTCGCGGCGAGGAGCGCGGCGGCGCCGGGGACGGACGCTCCGACAGCCACCACCTCGAGGTGCACGGGGTAGTCGAGCTCGACGGCGGCGGCGATCGCCCGGACCTCGGCGGCCAGGTCGTTGGCGACCGGGACGTCGCGCTCGAACAGCCAGTCGCGCAGCTCCCGCTCCTGGGCGCGGGCGATGCGGGCGACCTCGCTCGAGGCTCCGGCGCGGTTCTGGATGAGCGCGAGGGTCTGCAGCACGGAGTCGTGCAGGTGCGCGGCGATCTCGGCCCGCTGCTCCTCGCGCACGCGGGCGGCGCGCTCGCCCATCAGCTCGGACCAGAGGGTCACCACCCGGGGCGCGGCCAGCACGCCGGCGGCGATCAGCAGCACGCCCACGGCGAGCACCGCGTTGAGCGCGCTCGGGCGGCCGGTGAGCACGGCCGCTCCGGCGAGCACCAGCAGCGCGCAGGAGGCGAGGCGCACTGCGGAGCCGTACCGGGCGGGGCGGACGGCGTCGCCGCGGTCGAGCCCGAGGC
>NZ_PSVY01000072.1:0-633 GCF_002932635.1 Rathayibacter sp. AY1D1 | reverse complement strand
TCCGACCATCCTAGAGCCCCGGTGGAGCGCTCTCTCGCCCCGGAACGCGGGACACCGCACCCCGGACGACCGCGAGGCGCCGCCTCCCCGGCCGGACACCGCGGTGAGGGCGGTGTCCGGCCGGCGGAGGCGGCGCCTCGGAGGAGAGCAGCGGAGCGCAGGACGCGGTCGGCCGGCGCTTCCCGATCAGGCCCGGTGGGCGCCGTGCCCGTCGCGGGGAGGAGCGGTGCGGATCGAGTCCGTCCGGACGTCCGGCTCGATGCTGCCCGCGGCCAGGTCGGCCCCGGCGCGCGCGGCCAGCTGCGGGTCCGTGCGGCGCAGCTCCTCCGCGCTGTCCTCGGCCGCGAGGTCGTGCGCCTCCTGCATGGCTGACTTCGCCCGCAGCAGCGGGGTCTTGAGGAACCACGAGAGCACGAAGGCCAGCAGGACCACGCCCAGCGCGACCTGGAACACGGTCACGGTCGCGTCGTTGAACCCGGTCAGGAACGGGGCCGACAGGGCGCGGTCCGCGGTGTTCAGGAACGACGTGTCCCCGTCGAGCGCGGAGCCGATCGCGGCGGTGTCCTGCGACTGCAGCAGCTTCAGGATCCCGGCGTTGGCCGGGTCCGCGGCGACGGCGGGGTCGGTGGCGGC
>NZ_PSVY01000071.1:0-668 GCF_002932635.1 Rathayibacter sp. AY1D1 | reverse complement strand
TGCCGGGGTCCCTGACGCCGCTCGGACGCCGCCCACCGTCCAGAAGTCGTCGCACTCGGCCGCGACTGCGACGACTCCCGAGCACTCGCGAGCCCTCACCCCGGAGCCTCCCCACTGTCCAGAACTTGTCGCACTCGGCGTCGACTGCGACAACTCTTGAGCACTCGCAAGCGCTCACCCGGAGCCCCTCCCCCACTGTCCAGAAGTCGTCGCACTCGGCGTCGACTGCGACAACTCCTGAGCACTCGCAAGCCCTCACCCCGAAGCCTCGCCCACTGTGCAGAACTCGTCGCACTCGGCGTCGACTGCGACGACTCCCGAGCACTCGCGAGCCCTCACCCGGAGCCCCTCCCCCCACTGTCCAGAAGTCGTCGCACTCGGCGTCGACTGCGACAACTCCTGAGCACTCGCGGACCCGCAGACTCGAGCCGGTCGCCACTGCTCCGAAGTCGCCGTACTCGCGCTCCAGTACGGCCGCTTCCGCGTGGTCGCGGAGCCGCCGGGCCCGTCCCGTTCACCGTCGTCGCCGAGTGCGCAGAAGTCGTCGCACTCGAGCTCGAGTGCGACGACTCCTGGACAGTCGTCGAGGCCAGAGGAGAACGGAGCGGGAGCCGGAGGAGAACGGACCTCGAGCCGACGAGCGCCCCCGGACCCGCGAGCACGGCCGC
>NZ_PSVY01000070.1:0-854 GCF_002932635.1 Rathayibacter sp. AY1D1 | reverse complement strand
TACTCCCGGTCGGCGTTGTAGAACTCGGTGCCGTAGCCGGCCGGCGTGCGGGATCCGTCAGCGTTGATGAAGGATCGGTCCTCGGTACGCAGCTGCGCGATGGTCTCCTCGAGTGCCCCGTCGCTGAGGAGAGCGTCTATGTCGGTCGTCTGGTAGAAGTTCTCGACCACGGCGACGGCCGCCGGATCGGTTCCTTGAACGTCTCCCATGCGCTCCTCGCACTGGACACCGCTGGGCAGCGAATAGGTGATCGAGGCATCCGGCGTCTCCGCCCACGGCGACCACGCGCCCGTCGCCGCGGCGGCCGCGGTCGCCATACCGCCGAGCAGTACCAGCGACGCCACTCCGGCGACCGCAGGACGCGCCCAGCGGTGACGGTTGACGCGGGCCTCTGCCGCCGCGAGCTGCTGCAGCTCGGCCAGCTCGACAGCGACGTCGGCCGTCACTGTCGACGTGCGGGGGCTGGACTCATCCAGCAGGACGTCCAGGGGGTCTCGGTCAGGGGCGGCAGTCATGACGGGCTCCTTCGAAAGCGGGTTCATCCTGTACATGTCCACCCGAACCGCAAACGTCTGCCGCAGCACGAAACCGGCTCGCCGCCCCCGTCACGGTGCCAGCGCCGACGCCGGACGTCAGGTCGCGAGGGAAGAGGCGAGCTCGGCAGGCGCTCCTGCGGAGCGGGGCTGCCACGACTCGAAGACGCCGTAGGCGATGATCCGCTCCGCGGTCGACAGCAGCGGATTGCAGCTCGTCATCGTGATCAGACGATCCGTCGGAACGACGTCGCTCGTCCAGGGGACCGGATCGATGACCTGCACTTCGGAGGGCTGCACGTATTCGAGGTTCCGGAACCG